>CAJOPO010000267.1 GCA_905236315.1 uncultured Treponema sp. | reverse complement strand
TTTAACTGCATTAACCTTGACATTTACCGCCTGCCCGAGTGCAGAAGGCTTACATAATCAGCAGGAACTTTTGGTAACGTTTGAGTTCAGCGGTTTTGGAGACATAAGCGGTAACTATTCCATACCAGGAAATTTTGATGGAAATGATGCCTGGGATAACACGAACACAGATGTTGTCATGAGGAACGGAAGCGGAACTTCCAATGAAATAGCCGTAACTTCTGCAAATATACAGTGGAGTCTGGTTCCTGTTGATGACTGGACCCGCCCCTGGTACAGTGCAGGCGTGACGGAGGGAAACGGTGCGGACGGTTCAAGCGGTAACCGTAACTTTTACATAGACAATTTGGATTTAAGTGCTGGAACTGCAACAGTTTATGTAACGATGGAAAACGGTGTCGCTGTTCCAACCAGCACTGCAGTTACCCAATAGGCATAAATTGGACGAAAGAAACGCCGGTTTTATTCGTCCAGCCTACTCTTTTAACAAAGGAATTTTCTGATGTGCTGCGTCAGAAAAAATAAACACGAAAATCCATAAGGAGGATTATTTATGAAAAGAAATGTATTTGCATTTTTAGGAGCCGCTCTTGCATTAACTGCAGGACTCATGTTTACGGGATGTCCGGGAACTGGCACTGCTTCCACCATGACTGTAAATTTTAAATTTGCCGACTTTACAGTAGACTCATTTACTGTAACTGCCTACAACGGAAAAACTGTTGATGACGGCTGTGAAACTGTAAATGCAACTGTAGCAGAAGATGGCGCAAGTGCAACAAGCACTGTTACTGACTCTTACACCAATGACGATGGCTGGCTTACACTGAAAGTTGTTGCAAAGAAGGGTGCCGAAGAACTTGCAATAAGTTTTAAAGAATCATCAAACAGTGAAAAAGGTGCATGGTTTGAGTTTGCAGAAGATTCAACACTTACAATCACTTATGCTTTAACTCAATCAGAAACAGCAACAAGCATTTATTCAGATTCATCGTTTACACCAAGTTCTTCTTTTACTCAAGTTGTAGAGGCATCTAAGTTTGCTGATTTAACAATCACTACATTAAAAATAAAATGTGCTAATGTAAGCGATACTGATGATAACGGATGGTGGTTAAATGTAAATACGGAAGATTCTTGGAATACAGATATAGAACTCAAGAATTCTTGGAGCGACGATGTTTCTGGATATTATTATACAACAACAGATTCTGATTTTATTTCTGCTGTAAAAACGAACGGCTTGTATTTTGCAGGTAGCACAACGCTTACTTGCGAACTCTCTGTTCTTTACGAGTAATTTTACAGTCTTCCTCCTTTTTTATAGCACACATTAAGGGGGAATGAGTGAACGTTTTTAGGCACCGTCTTTTTAAGGCGGTGTTTTTTATTTAAGCATTAAGTAAATTCACTTTTATCAAGGATAAAAAGAAGATTTATGGTACATTTTTTATTATGAATATAAATGATTTAAAAGATGGTGATTTACTTTTTATGAGCGATACGTCCGAGATGTCCTTAAATATTCAAAAGTCCACAGGAAAATTCAGTCACGTAGCAATTTATTTTTCACCTTATATTTTTCATGCATCTTTTAAGTACGGAGTTGTGAAGCAGAGCCCAGGTGATTTTTTTAGCGAAGAAAAGCGTATTGTTTTTGTATACAGATACAGTTTAATTAACTTAAAAAAAGTTAAAGCCGAAGCTGAAAAATATTTAGGCCTCCCGTATAACTATTCTTTTTTACCTGATGATAAAGGATTTTACTGCTCTGAATACATTGCAACTATTTTACCAATTTTTGAGACTGTTCCAATGAAATTTTCTGATGAAAAAAATGAGGTTTCCCCTTTCTGGAAAGAATATTATGAAAAGCTTGGTATAAAAGTTCCCCTAAACGTTGAAGGCACAAACCCGACACAGCTTTCTGAATGTAAAGAATTAAAGTTTATGGGAAAACTAGAAAATTAATAAATAATCTGATTTTTTTTGCATTTCTTGCTTCTAAAACTCAATATTACATATGAAGACTTAATGTTTAATTTTTGGAGGAAAAATGATCAAGCTTGTAGACTGGGATAAGGTAACTCTTGCTAATAATTTTATGTTCTGCAGAGTTATGGAAACATCCCCAGACTTATGTAAGGAACTTGTAGAACTTCTTTTAAATATAGAAGTAGACCATATTGAATTTATAAAAAGTGAATATTCCATAAAAACTGGGATAGAGAGCAAATCTGTACGTATGGATGTATATTGTAAAGCGGATGATAAAATTATTGATTTAGAAATGCAAACTACAAGTAAACAAGACCTGGCAAAACGAACTAGATATTATCAAAGTGTAATTGATATGGATTCGCTAACAAATGGTATGCCATACAGTGAATTAAATGAAAGTTATATAATATTTTTGTGCATGGAAGATCCTTTTAATAAAGAGGAACCTGTGTATTTTTTTGAAAATATTTGTAAAAATAATTCTGAAGTAAAATTACAGGATAAAGCTTACAAAGTCTTCTTTA
>CAJOPO010000266.1 GCA_905236315.1 uncultured Treponema sp. | reverse complement strand
TTTTATATACCTTCTTGCTACAAACATTATAGACTGGAGAGCACCATGCGCAATGGTAGGAACTACAGCATTACTCACCTTTATAGCTTCTATAACAGAAAAAAAAGGACTTTCCTATGCGGGCTTAAATACTATAGCGTCTCTTTTATCAGGTGGCTTAATATTTGGGGCAGTATTTATGACAACAGATTATTCCACTACTCCAGTAACAAAGCCAGGTCGTTTGGCATTTGGAGCAGGTTGCGGTCTTATAACTTTCTTAATCAGAAAGTTCGGAGGTTATCCTGAAGGAGTAATGTTTAGCATATTAATTATGAATACGCTTACTCCATTCTTAAATAACCTTACCTCACGAAAATATGGTTATGGTAAACGAGTACAGCGTCGAGCAGAAAAATCTAAGATAGTGCAAGAGTTTGATTTAAGAACTGCAAAGGAGGTAACTAAATGAGTCAGGCACTTCAAAAACAAAATAATGATTCCCTCTTCTCTATGATAAAATTGGGACTCATATTAGCCTGCTATGCAGTTGTTTCCTGCACTGTATTAGCTTTAATAAATACAGTTACCGCTCCCATTATTGCTAAAAATCAGCAAAAGAAAGCAAATGATGCTATGCGTGCTGTATTTACTCAAGCAGAAGAATTAGAAACCGTAGATGATATTAATTTTTCTGCAAGCGGCGGCACTGTTATTGATAAACTTGTACTTGCAAAATCTAATGGTAAGGTTATAGGGGCAATAGTTCAAGCGACAGGACCAACCTATGACCACTCTACTATAATGGTTGGAATGGATATAGAAGGTACCATAACAGGTATGCAATACTTAGAGAATACAGACACACCTGGTTTTGGGCAAAAAGGAAGCGACCCTACTTATACGCTATCTAATGGGAAAACTTTTTATGGGCAATTCACAGGAAAAAACGCTAAAGATGGTTTTATTTTAGGTGTTACCTTTGATGCTATTGCTGGAGCAACAATTACAAGCAAAGGAATAGGGGTAATTATGGAACAGGCAACCGCCTGTATGTCATCAGTTTTGGAGGCATACAAATGAGCAAGAAATTAGATATTTTCACAAATGGCATTATAAAAGAAAATCCTTTACTTGTATTAAACATAGGTTTGTGTTCTTCTTTGGGTGTAACAACAAGCATATTTAATGGACTAGGAATGGGAATGGGAATGATGTTCGTTCTTATTATGAGCGAATTAGTTCTTTCTATTTTTCGCTCTTTAATTCCTTCATCAATAAGACTTCCTGTATTTATTACAATTATAGCGACCTTTACAACCATAGTACAAATGGTTTTGCAAGCCTATGTTACAGCTTTATATGACGCTTTAGGTGTGTTTTTACCCCTTATAGTTGTAAACTGTATAATTATGGGCAGAGTAGAAGCCTTTGCTTCTAAGAACTCTCCACTTGATTCAATATTAGACGCTATAGGAATGGGGATAGGTTATACTTTAGTTCTTCTTGCCGTATCTTTGGTAAGAGAATTATTAGGTGGCGGTACATTATTTGCAGGAACCGCTTTTAAACTTGAAATTATTCCAGAAGCATATCGCATAGGTGTATTAAACAGTGCGCCTGGTGGATTTATTGTATTTGGCATACTAGGTGCTATAGTACAGGCAGCAAAACAACATTCTGCACAACAAAAGGAGATAGCTAAATGAGTGATATATTAAGTATATTTATAAAATCAATGCTTGTAGACAATGTTGTTTTTATACAATATTTAGCTATATGCCCCTTTATAGGAATGACAAGTGAAACTGGTAAAGCCGCAGGCATGGGAATGGCAACAACATTTGTTATAGTCCTTGCAACAGCTGTTACTTGGCCACTTTATAAATTAGTAATGGTTCCCTTAGGATTAGAGTTTTTACAAACTTTATTCTTTATCCTAGTAATTGCCTCTTTAGTTCAGTTAGTAGAGTTTTATCTAAAAAAATCCGCTCCAGGTCTTTATAGCTCTATGGGCATTTATCTATCATTAATAACTACAAACTGTGCCGTTCTTGGTGTTACAATTAATTGTATTAGTAAAGATTACAACTATGTTCAAAGCATTATATATGCATTAGGTTCTGCAATAGGTTTCTTAATGAGTATGGTTATAATGTCTGGAGTAAGAAATAGACTACGTACAGCAAATGTTCCTAAAGCATTTAAGGGAACACCAATTTTATATATTGCAGCAGGTTTATTAAGTTTAGCTTTTTTAGGCTTTAAGGGATTAATAAAATAATCAAAAGGTGGCTGTGTTATGAATATTATTGTTGCAACTATTATAGTTTCCCTTATTGTAGCATTTGTATTAGGAGTGTTACTGGGATTATTTAAAAAGATTTTTGCTGTACAAACAGACCCTAAGGTTCAAGCAATACAAGAAGTGCTTTCTGGAGGAAACTGTGGAGGTTGCGGTTATGCAGGCTGTGCAGCCTTTGCCGAAGCCGTAGCAGCAGGGAAAGCCCCTGCTAATGGTTGTATAGCAGGAGGACCTAGTGTCGCTGCAAAAGTAGGAGAAATATTAGGAGTAAGTGTAAGTGCACAGAAGAAAGTTACTATTCTTGCTTGTCAAGGAACTACAGAATGTGCAGGAATAAAGGGTACATATAATGGTGTAAAAACTTGTGCAGCAGCTGCGCAAGCTATAAATGGAACAAAATTATGTTCTTTTGGTTGCATAGGTTATGGTGACTGTGTAGAAGCCTGCCCCTTTGATGCATTGCATATAAAAAATGGAATACCAGAAGTTGACTATAAAAAATGTGTCGGGTGTGGTAAGTGCGCTAGAGCCTGTCCTAAAAAGCTATTTTCCATTATTGACTCTACAAGAAAGGGTTCTGTAGCATTGTGTTCTAACCACAGTGATAACAAGCCTAGTATAAAAAAGAATTGTTCAGTTGGCTGTATAAAATGTGGTATGTGCGTTAGAAAATGTCCTGAACACTGTATAGAATTGATAAACGGTATACCCGCTGTAGATTATGATAAATGTACAAGTTGCAAGGCCTGTATAGAAGTATGTCCTGATAAGGTATTAAAACTCGTTCAAGATATTGTTTGCTAATAAAATGAAGTTTTAGAGGTACTATAAAAAGCATTATACATTTATAGCACCTCTAAAATTCTTAATCTGGAGATATAAAAATGGAAGATGAATTAGAAAAAATTGCCTTGTTAATAGACGCGGATAATTTTTCTCAGATAGAAAAGATTGAACCTGCCATTTTAGAAATCTCAAAGTATGGAAAAATATCTTTAAAAAGAGCTTATGGTAACTGGGCAAAAGAAAGCCTAAAACGCTGGACAGGTGTTTTAAGAAACCTTGCTATAAAACCTGTTCAGCAAATAGACTACGTAAAAGAAAAAAATGCAACAGACATTGCTCTAACTATAGACGCAATGGATTTTTTATATAATTCAGAATATGACGGCTTTGTTATTGTTTCTGGAGATAGCGATTATACTCCCCTTGCAATAAAACTAAAAGAATCAGGGAAAATAGTCATCGGGATAGGTAATAAAGGAAGTACCTCTGAAGCCTTTGTATCATCTTGTGATACATTTATTTATGCAGAAAATCTTGATAACGAAAAAATTGAACAAACCGAAGATAAAGATTTGGAACTTCAAAATCTAATAAAAAAAGCTTATGATAGCCAAAATGATGAAGACTATGTAGACATTTCTATTGCAGGCTCTTATATAAAAAAGGTAAAACCAGACTTTAATATAAAAGAATATGGTGTAAAAAAACTAACCGATTACTTTAGAAAATTTCCTTCTTTATACGAACTTGATACAAGAATAAGTGTGAATAGAACTATATTCGTATATAAAATCTTATAAAACTCATATTATTTTCTTAGTACCCCTACTATACTCACAAAAATTAATTCTACACTTGTTATTTATACAAAATTAAAATAAAATACTCATCATGGCAGGAAACACATTAGGTACACTTTTTAAGGTAACAACATTTGGAGAAAGTCATGGAGCAGCTTTAGGCTGTGTCATAGACGGTTGCCCCGCAGGTATAGATATAGATGAAAGTTTCATAAAATTAGAAATGGAACGCAGAAAACCAGGCGCAAGGCAAAAAAAAGCAGACGGCTCTCTAGCATTTAATGCCGCTGTTACATCTCGCTCAGAAGAAGATTCTGTAGAAATACTTAGTGGCGTTTTTGAAGGAAAATCTACAGGAACTCCTATTGCCATGTTAATTCGCAATACAAGCCAAATATCTAAAGATTACAGCAATATAAAAGATAAATTTAGACCAGGACATGCAGATTATACATTTTTCCAAAAATATGGTATTAGGGATTATAGGGGTGGCGGTCGTTCTAGCGGCAGAGAAACTTGTGCTAGAGTTGCTGCTGGAGCTATAGCAAAAATGTTTTTAAAAAAACATGGTATAAATATAACTGCGTATACAGAAAGAGCGGCTGGCATTTCCATACAAAATATTGATTTAACACAGATAGAAAACAACTTTATGAGAGCACCTGATAATAATGCTGCTACAAAGATGCTTGAAAAAATTGAAGACCTTAGAAAAGAAGGAAATTCTACAGGAGGGATTATTTCTTGCATAATAAAAGGTGTTCCTGCAGGATTAGGCGAACCTGTATTTAATAAGTGTGATGCCCTTCTTGCAAAGGCAATTCTTTCCATAGGGGCTGTAAAGGGAATTGAGTTTGGTAACGGCTTTATGTCTGCCGACTCTACTGGAAAAGATAACAATGATGCAATGAGAATACAAAATGGTTCTGTGCATTTTGAAACAAACAATGCAGGTGGCATACTTGGCGGCATATCAAATGGAAACGATATATTCTTTAGGTTAGCCGTAAAGCCTGTTCCAAGCATATATATAAAGCAAGAAACGCTAGACACTTCGTATTCAGAATGTGATATTCTTATAGAAGGAAGACATGATGTTTGTCTTTGTCCTCGTATTGTACCAGTTGTAGAAGCAATGTCTGCGCTAGTTATTGCAGATTTATATCTATGCAACCAAACATCAAAAAGCACTAGTATAAAATAATGTCATCAAAAAAATATTTAATTAAAATCTTTGCAATAATCTTTGCACTTATCATTTTGTTTTTGACTATTTTCCATATATGTATACAAAAGAGTGCAAAGAAAGTTTTAGTTTCTCCCTCTCTATCTCAATTAGATACACAACAGGCTTATGAACTTCAAAATATTCTTAATAGATATAAAACTACATTTCTTCTTCCCCTACCCTATAATACTATAGAGGCAAAGTTAGATATAAAAGCAGAAAGTGCCATAATTATAGATTGTGCTACAAATTGTATTTTGTATGAGAAAAATGCGGATTTGTCTATTCCACCAGCTTCTATGACTAAACTAGTAGAAATGTATGTAGTATTTGAAGCCATCGAAAATGGAGAAGCTAGCCTTGATGATGTTGTCCCATTGCCACCAGAAAGTTGGTCAGAAAACTTACCTCAGGACGCTTCTCGAATGTTTTTATCAAAAGGACACATAGTTACATTAAGAGAACTTTTACAAGGGCTTGCTATAGCAAGTGGTAACGATGCTTCTATTGCAATAGCAAATTATATTTGTGGCAATATGGATGATTTTGTTCAAAGAATGAACAACGTTATGCAGAATATGGGACTTACACATACACATTTCGTAGAATCAAGCGGATATAGTGAATTAAATACAACAACCGCTAGAGAATTTGCTTTTTTTGCAAATAATTATATATCTCGTTTTCCTTTTGCATTAAAAGAGTTTCATTCCTTAAAAGAATTAAAATATCCCCAAGAAAAAAATATAGGCAGTCAAAATAATAACTATACAACAATAACACAAGCAAATACAAACAAACTTTTAGATATACTTGAAGGTTGTGACGGCTTAAAAACAGGATTTATCTATGAAAGTGGGTATAATATTTGTGTTACGGCAAAACAAGAAAATAATCGCTTTCTTTCTGTAACCATGAGAGGACCTGGAAATAATACATTAGAAGGAAATAAATACAGGGTAAGTGATAATATGGAACTTTTTAATTATGCTTTTTCTTCTTTTGCAGATTACAAAGTTTCATCAAGCGAAGAACATTCTTTTGCTATAAATTCACTAGGTACTAAAGAAAAGGTGGTTAAACTTATTCCAGCAGAAGATGAAACTTTAACTGTTCCCTTTATTTTAGGGAATAGCCCTGGTGAAGCCGCTTCTTTAGTTCAAGTAAGGGCATCCATTCCTAAATGCATTTATGGTTCTGTAAATTGTGGTCAACAATTAGGAACCTTATATTACTATCTAGGAGATGCTCTACTGCGCACAATACCGTTAATTTGCGACAGAAATACTCAAGAAGCCTCCTTTATAAAGCAAAAATATGATAAACTAGTATATAAAAAAGTGCTACAGTAATGTAGCACTGACTTGTTTTATATTTTAACGTTCATAAAAACTTTCTAAAGGAACAATATCATAACCACTATTAAGTATTAGTTGTATAATTAAATCCAACTTTTCATATAAATAGCTTTTTCTTGAAGCTGTGGCACCAACGTTTATAGGAATTACCGCACCATCCTGCAAGCGTGCAAGCATATTGTTTATAAGCATAGATGTTTCAACATAAGATTTTTCACCTATAGAATATAAATCTGAAAAACCAGAAATTACATCAATATATTTATATCCTGCTTCACTTCCACCTTGTCTTATTAGTGCATTTTGTCTATAAAGTGGTGCGTGCCAATATAAAGCAAGCTCTGAACCTGTAGTTTCTAAAAACTCATCTTCATTACGAGCAAGACCTCGTCTTATAAAATCTTTATCTATAAAAAAAGATTTATTTAATAAATCAGCACTTGTATAAAATGAAGAAGCACAAGTATAACCAGAAGCTACTATTTGACATGTTTCTTGTGGATAGCGTCTTATAAACTCTCCATTTATGAAAAACATAGCAGGCATATTAAATTTTTTAAGTGTATATAAAACTGTTGCTAATCCTTCTGAAGAATCAAAGGCATCAAAAACAAGTGCAACTCGCTTACGTTCTCCATTTAAAATTTGAGTCTGGGGGTAAAGGGTGTATGTTATACCAGGAGCAGAAAATGAACGAATAAATATAGCATTTGTAAATTGATTATTGCGCGCTTCTCCTGTATACACACGGTAATAAGCATTGCGCCCAGAGATATTATTGCTATTGCTTTCTGCTTCTTTTATGGGAATAGATATTTCTGACCAATTTTGCTTTTTAAAGTCATACATATAAAGGTGCTGCCCATTAGAAGACACAGCAACTATATTATTTCCTTCCCAATAAGCAGAAGAAACTGATGAAATAAATAATAATTCACAAGTGCTTGAAGACTTAGCCGTTGGTAAAGTCCACTTTTGTATGCTTTCACTACCACCTACATACAAAACAGAAGGCGATTCCCATATAAATGAAGAAATTGTTTGTCCAGAAAGCACAGCAAAAGGTTTCCATAAACCTAAGTCATAAATGTAAAGACTTTTTCCTGCAGAAAAGGCTATCATCTTTCCATCTGGAGAAAGGAGCGGATAAGAAGCTTCATTTATAGTCAATAAAGACACTAATTTATCTTTTAAGGCATAAACTGTAGTTACCTTTTTTGCATTATCATAAGTAAGTCTATCTACCCACAAAAATGCAGTTTTATTTGCCCCCCAAAATACATTGCAATCTAGTAAAACCCCATTAGATAGTTCTTCTTTACTATTTGTATACAATGAATATAGTCCCTTTATAGAAGCATAACTAAACTTATCATTATCTAGTTCATAATAACCCGCTAAAGTATTTCCACTAATAACAACAAATCTACTAGCGTCAGAATCTACCCAAAACTTATCCTTATATGGGTCAAATTTACTATGCAATCTTCCTAAAACTTGTCCCTTTCCTAATACAAAAGTATATAAACTACGAGTAAATAGTTCATTCTCTTTTATAAAGTATATAATCTCTCCGTCTATATATATAAACCCTTCAGTATTAGTCCAGTTAACACTATTTATTGAACCTACACCTATTTTTCTAAATTCTTCTTGTATATGGAATTTTTCAAAAATAGAACTTGGGTCAATAAAATATATACTATCACCCTTTTCATATAAAAGTCTTTTAGAATCAGGAGCCCATTTAACTCCTGGTGTATTAAGACCTGGTACATTATGATTAAAACTATAATGCTCTGCTAATACTGCACTTTCTTTTGTTATAGCATTTTGAAGGATTAAGTCCCCTTCTGTATTTGCATTTGGCTTTATAAAACAAATCCAGTTTCCATCAGGACTAACAGATATACTTCCTTCTTTTATATAAGAGTCTGGAAGATTTTCTTTAGTTTCAATCCAAGAAAACTGTTTACTTTCTGTAGAATAACTAGCAGTGCCATACCTATTTTTTATATGTAATGTATTAGAAGATTTTAAATAATACATTTCTTCAGGATAACAAGTGAGTATTTTTGGAGTATACTTTGTTTCTGTAAGTTCTAGCTCAGTATAAAACAAGCTATTATAAGAAGCCGAACCTGCTAGTTCATCATAAACAGAAAAGATAAGACCATTAGTTTCATTTATATCTATATTGCCAAAAGTAATTCCTGCATAAACAGGAACTGCCATGTTTATAGCCAATAATGCTATAAACAATGATACAGCTACAAAAACTTTATTTTTTTTTATACTGAGCGGCATTTACTTTCACTCCCTATTTTAATACAGTTAATGGGTCTATACGTTTTCCGTCCTTATACACAGTAAAATGCAAATGAGGGCCTGTAGAATATCCTGTACTACCTACAAGACCAATTTGAACACCTTGTGAAACATAAGAACCTTTTTTAGTTGTAATTTTGCTCATGTGTCCATACAATGTTTGATAACCATCTATATGCTTAATAATAACATAATTACCATAAACATTAGAATATCCTGCGGTAACAACCGTTCCACTCATTGCAGAATATATTGGAGTTCCCTTTGGACAAGCCATATCTATGCCACCATGGAATTGCCCCGCAACTCCTGTAAATGGGTCAGGTCTCGCTCCAAATTTAGAAGTTAATCTCCAAGCGGCTTTTATTGGATATATAAAGATTTCTCCCATTGCTTTTTGCAAGGCTAATGATTCCATACGAGCACCTGGAATAAATATAGATTGCCCCTCAGTTAACATTGAACTTTCTAAATCATTTACATCAAGCAAGTCTTCTACAGTAACATTGTATTTTACGCTAAGACCTTCAAGACTTTCCCCGCTAGATACAGTGTGCAACAAACCATCCATAGAAGGTATCTTTAATTTTTGTCCTGAATATAATTCACGCACATTGCTTATATTATTTACTGCTATAAGAGTAGAAATATTAGATAATCCAAACTTTACACTTATTCCACTTATAGTATCTCCCGCTTGTACCTTATATGTTTGAAAACTTACAGGGTCTTTAAAAGATATATTTGATTCTACAGCAGAACCATCACTATTCATAACATTGCCTTCATTATCAAAATATGCTGTAGGCTGTAAGGCAAAATTTGCAAGAGATTCATTTAATATATTAGTTTCTGTAGTTAGGTCATCATCTAAAGGTACACTAGAAACAAAATTATCCTTATAGGAAAGCATTTTAATAATAGTGTAAGGAGCTGCTACACAGACTGCAATAGCAGGAATAAGCCATAACCAACGCAAAAAACGTTTTAATACTTTGCCATTATGGACAGCTGCTCCATGTGCATTTTCTAAAATCTCTTTAACAGATATTGCACGAGAAGTTCCAGATAATGCGTCTATATTAAAAGATTTACGCTCTCTATCTCTGTAATAGGTAGCTTTTCTTAATAGACCAGCAGAGTTATTCCCTTTATTTTCTGAATAGTTGATAATTTCCATATAAACAGTATCGACATTCTTTTTTTTCCATATTACAATAATCCTCATTAGGATTTATTGAACCTATTCAATATTTTCTTAACTTTAATCTATGGAAAACTCATTTATAAAAAAATCATTTCTTTGCGTAATACTTGGAATAAGTATAGGCGTATTCTGTAAATTATTTATTATTGATATAGTGCGCATTCAAGGTACATCTATGGAACCAACATTTAAAACAGGAGATTTAGCAATAGTAAGCAAAATTTCTTATGGCATTGTTAAACCTTTTGGAGATGCACTAATATGTAATTGGAGCACCCCAAAACGTGGAGATATTGTGATATATCTATATAAAAATAATATGGTTATAAAACGCTGTGCTGCAATTCCAAAAGATAAACTAGATTATTCTTTTAATTTAGGATATAATCTCTATATAAAAGATAAAGAATATCCGCTTTCCGAAGAACAATATCATAAAATGAAAGACATATATATCGTTCCTGATGATGTTATACTAACAATAGGCGATAATGCACCAAATTCTATAGACTCAAGGAATTATGGTTTTGTGCCTACAAAAAATATAATAGGCAGGGTATTAAATAAATGAATAATTTTTTTAAGAAACGCCGCTTATGGATTGTAGCCTTTGCAGGTTTATTTTCTATAGCATACATATATATTACTTATGCACATTTAGCTTTTACACCGCAACAAGAAGTAGCACCTAAACCTGCAACAGTAGAAAGAGGCTCCATTGTAGACAGAAATGGACACCCACTTGCAGTGCAAACTACTTTCTATCATTTTGTAGTTACCCCCAAAATGATAAATAGTCCCTCCGTCTTTGCAGCAGCAGTTGCTTCTACCTTAGAAATGAATGTTCAAGAAGTAGAAGACATAATAAATAAGAACCGTAACAGCAACTTTGCCTATATAAAAAGAAAAATAACGCAAGAGCAACATGACGCATTAGAAAAAATTATTTCTACTCATAAATTTTCAGGATTTTGCCGTTTTGACCCACTTCCAGGTCGTGTTTATCCTCTTAACGATTTAGCAAGTCAACTTATTGGTTATATGGGGCTTGACGGAGAAGGACTTAGTGGCATTGAATTTTCTTGTCAAAATTTACTTTCTCCAACACCTAAAAACAATGAAACAGGTACCATTTATGGTAAAAACATCTATCTAACTATTGATTCTAGTATGCAATATAAACTAGAAGATATAGCAAAAGAAGCTATGGAAGACACACAGGCAGAAAGCATTACTCTAATAGCCGCTGGGGCAAAAACAGGAGAAATCTTAAGCTATATAAGTCTTCCTTCTGCTAATTTAAATGATTATACAAACGCTACGGTTGCAGAAAAGTCTGATAGACCTGCTGTAGACGCTTATGAGCCTGGTAGTGTATTTAAAATTTTTACTTCAGCTGCATATTTAGATTCTGGAGCTATAACAAAAGATACTTTATTTTTATGCGATGGGGCATACGAGCGCACTACCAACTTAGGAGACTTTATAAGAATTGGCTGCTTAGACCATCATGGATGGATTACAGTAAGAGAGGCATTAAAATACTCTTGTAATGATGCTCTAGCCCAAATGAGCGACCTTATTCCAACAGACACCTTTTTAACTTATGTTTCTAAATTTGGTTTTGGACAAAGAACAGGTGTTGAACTACCTTCAGAAACAAAGGGAAGTGTAAAAGACCCTTCTAGCCCACTATGGTCAGAAAGAAGTAAACCCACAATGTCTATTGGGCAGGAAATAAGCGTAAGTGCCTTGCAAATGGTACAGGCCGCCGAAATAATAGCGAATGGTGGTATTCCTTTAAAACTTACGTTTATACAACGCATTGCAGATAAAGATGGAAATGATGAATACGTGCACACACCACGACTTGGAGAACGTGTATTAAAGGCAAGCACTGCAAATTATATATTAAGTTGTATGGAAACAACTGCAATAAGTGGAACAGGTTCTAGAGCAAACTTAGGCGATATATCTATGGGTGTAAAAACTGGAACCGCACAAATGTATGATTCAACACTTGGAAGTTATAGTGAAACAGACTTTATATCTAACTGTATGGCAATCTTCCCTGTTGAAGACCCAGAAATAATATTATATATAATAATAAAAAAGGCAAAGGGTGAAACCTATGCAGGACGCATTGTTGCTCCTGTAATTGCAAAGGCAGCAAGCGAAATCATAGATAGCTTAGGAATGACACGAGGCAGTGCTATAAGTATGGAGCACTCAGGGCGTATATTTATAAGCGAAGACGAGCCTATTTCCATAGAATCTACCGTGCCTAATTTTTATGGAAGACCTAAAAGAGACCTTTTACCTCTATTAGACAGAAAAGACATACAACTTATTATAAATGGTGAAGGCTGGGTTACTAGTCAAACACCCGCTCCAGGAACACCTATTACGGAGAATATGGTAATTGAACTCAATTTGGAATAAAAATATATCACTTTTTAAAAAACGCTTCCCTGATTTAGCACAGATATTAAAAAAGGATATAGATGATTTTTTTACATCTGAACACAAGAAGCCACTTATAATTCAACAGGCAAAGAATGGAAGCCCCACTGCTTTTTTTGATTCTATGCCAGTTCATTCTAAATATAATCCAGAAAGAGAAGCAGAACAGTTTTTATCTTCTATAGATTATAAAAATGCCAGTGCAAGTATATTCATGGGTACAGGCTTAGGATATGCTATAATAAGTTTTGCAAAAAATAATCCCTCAATACCTATATTAATAGTAGAAAGTGAAGTTGATATACTATTACAAGCATTTTGTACACTAGATTGGAAAATCGTTCTTCAACATAAAGAAATAAGTTTTATAATAAATGCCCCCTATTCTACTCCTGCGCAAATTTTAGAAACTAACTATAACAACATAGAAAAAAGTGTAATTTTTATATCAAATGCACTAATTAGTCATAATCCAGAATATTTTAAGCAAGCAAAAGAAGCTATTATAAGGCAAAAACAAAAAGCAAACATAAATACTAATACATTAGAAAGGTTTGCACATCTATGGCTAAAAAACAGTTGTCGAAATATGAAGCAGTTAGCATTATTGGACGGTGTAAACTCTTTTTTTTCTCTTGCAAACGAGCCAGTGTGCAATTTACCATTTATAATTTTAGCAGCTGGTCCTTCCTTGCAAGATATACTACCACATCTAAAAGAACTAAAAAAAAGAGCTATATTAGTTTGTGTTGACACAGCCTTGCACGCTTGTCTTAGATATGGTGTGGAACCAGATTTTATAGTTCTTGTAGACCCCCAATACGTTTGTGCCTGCCATTTAAATTTTTTAAGTGCCCCTTCATCAATTTTAATTACTGAAAGTGCCACATGGCCTTCGGTATTTAGATTTAAATGTAAAAAAATAATAATGTGTTCTTCTTTATTTCCTATAGGTCAATATTTTGAAAAACATTTAGGCATAAAGGGTAAACTAGGAGCAGGAGGAAGCGTTACCACAACGGCATGGGATTTTGCTAGATGCTGTGGAGCAAGGCGTATTTTTATAGCAGGTATGGACTTTGGTTTTCCTAAAGGCCAAACTCATATAAGAGGTTCCCAATTTGAAGAACGCTCTCACAGGACTTCTACAAGACTGCACACAAATGAAAACGATACTATTGCTTCCATTACTTCTGCTAATGTTTCTAAAGCACTTGATTACGATGGAAACACCATTCTTACAGATAAGCGTATGTCTTTATTTTCTTGGTGGTTTGAAAAAAGCGCATTAACAGCGTTACAAGATGGACAGATTACTTATTCGTTAACAAGTAGTAGTATGGCAGTAAAAAATATAGAAAAATACTCTATACAAGATTTACTTAAAGAAAGCGAAAAAATTAAAGAAAGGGCAACCTTTTTTTCTAAAGCAGAACAAAATGCTTTACTACAAAAAAAAGAAAATATAGAAGCCCTATATCAAAATACCCTAGATGAATTTTTAAAAGCTCTTAACACTCTACAAAATCTATCAGAAAAAGGGCAAAAACTTTGTAATATGGGATTAAATAATCCTTCTAAAGCGCAAATGGCAAAATTAATAGCAGATTTACAAAGTATAGACACGCAAATACTCACTTCCTCTGCAAAAGAAGCCGCTTCCCTAGTATTCCCTACGCAAAGACAACTAGATAAATTAACAAAGGATTTACCCACTGACCCCATAAAAAAGCAATTTATGTATTCAAAAATAATATATCAAGAACTTTTAAAAGCAATAAAAGAATATATAAATGCATTTTCTTGTTAAGTTCGATAAGCCTCAACCGATAATAATAATGTGCAATGCTTAAGAATTGATTAACAAATAAAATGATAATCAATTATTTTAGAAGGACAACGGACTGCTAAAAAACTCCAGTTCGGCAGTCCGTAGAGCACTATATCAATTTTTCTGACAGACGGGTCATACGACATCCAGACGGCTGTCAGAAAATAGATTTGCTTTTTAAGCATAATGAAGAACCAAAGTTGCTGCTTTGGTTCTTTTTTATTTAAGGGAACCTCGAAAAACTCCCTTTCAGAAAGTTTTTCGAGGTTCCTGCGAGTTGCAAGTCGCTATAATAGCGCG
>CAJOPO010000265.1 GCA_905236315.1 uncultured Treponema sp. | reverse complement strand
GGTGCCACCATGTGGAATAACAGTTGCTAGAATTGTATCTCTATCGCAATCAAGTCTCATTTTTACTAATTGCAAGAAATGACCACTTGTTTCACCCTTTGTCCATAAGGTATTTCTTGTGCGGCTAAAAAATGTAAGCCTATTCGTATCGAAAGTTTTATCTAGTGCTTCCTTATTAGAATATCCCATCATAAGCACTTGTCCATTTATACTCTGTGCTATGACAGGAACCATCCCATTGGTTTTATTCCAATTAACGCAACGTATAAAACTATCTTTTAAAGATATAGCCCCTGTATATAGTGCCATTCCTAGCTGAACATCACAACCAATGTGTTCTAATTCTTCTATTTGTTCAAGATTGTTTACGCCACCTGCTACAACTACACGGCAAGAAACTGCATCTCTTAGTGACTTTGCTAGAGCCATATCGGTACCTTGCATACAACCTTCTTTTTCTACACATGTGAAAAGTAACTCTGAGGCATATTTTTCTGCTTCTTTAGCTCCTTCTATTAGAGACACATCTATAGTTTCCGTCCAACCGCGTACTGCTATTTTCCCATTTATAGCATCTACAGAGATAATTATTCTCTGCTTTCCGATAGCCTTTTCTAGTGCTTCTAAAAAATCTGTATCTAAGACAGATTCTCCTTCTATAGGATTCTTTTTCCAAGCAGCAGAACCAATTATTACTTTTTCTGCTCCTAAAGAAACTAATTCTCTTGCTTTTTTTATATCTCTTATGCCACCGCCAACGCGGACATTACCCTTACGCAAGATAGACTTTAGTAATTGTGTATTTGCAGTATTTCCCTTGCTATCAGTATTTCGTAAGGCTGCATCAAGGTCTATAACAGCTACTTCGCCATATTTATTAAAATCTGCAATTAAATCATTAGCATCATCTCTTTGTAAAACGAGGTCTTTGCCGTTTTTTAATTGTACTACATGACCATCTTTTAAATCTATAGAAGAAATAACCATGTAAAGAAGTTTAGCAAAAAAATATAATCTATACAAGGGTAGAAAATATCTATATTATTAATGTTATGTCTAAAATACTTGTTATTGGTTCTACCTGTGTAGATGTTTTGTTAAATGTTACTATTCTTCCAAAGAGGGGAGAAGACACTAATATTGCTAATCAAGAATTGAATATGGGAGGGTGCGCATATAATGTATTTACCATGCTAAACTATTTTTCAGTTCCCTCCAAATTATGTTCTCCTGTAGGTAGTGGAGTTTATGGTGATTTTGTAGAAAATACGCTAAAGGAGCTAGATATTCCCATCTTTGCAAAACTAAAAGATATTCCTAATGGATGTTGTTATTGTGTTATAGATTCATCTGGGGAGCGAACCTTTATGTGCGAACATGGAGCCGAATATGTTTTTAAGCGTGAATTTTATAACAACATAGATATGAAAGATATTAGTGCAGTTTTTGTTTGTGGATTAGAAATTGAAGAAACTACAGGAGAAGCAGAAATCGTGTATCTTGAAGAACTAAGTGATTTTCATAAAAAAAATAAACTGCCATTTACTATATACTTTGCTCCTAGTCCTAGAATATGTTTTATACAGAAGGAACGTATGGAGCGTATGTTAAAACTTTCTCCCTTTTTGCATTTAAATCGTAGTGAAGCTTTAAGATTTACAAAGACAAGTTCTGTAGAGGAGGCTGCAAAATACCTTTATTCGCTTACAGGCAATTCCTTAGTAATCACTTTGGGGAGTGAGGGAGCCTTGTTTTTGGATTCTGCAAGTGAAAGGCAAGATATAATCCCTGCAATAAAAACTAATGTTGTAGATACTGTTGGGGCAGGAGATGCTCATCTTGGAACTGTGATGGCAGGATTATATAACGGCATGGACTTAAAAAAATCTGTCTTACTTGCAAATAAAGTATCTTCTTATATAGTAGGCATTAGAGGCTCTACAATGTCTAAGATTGAGTTTGATAAATTTATGAATGGATTTTCTAGTTTAAGTGATATGGTTTAATAAAACACTGATTAATCGCCCCTTTAGGTGTTAAGCAGTGCTTTGCTAATTCCTTATAGTTGAAATATTCGTAATTCTACCTTTTTCAATGCGAATTATTCTATCGCTTATTTTTTCAGCTTCTGCTATATCGTGTGTTACCATTATAGCTGTAAAACCTATATTTTGCTGCATAGAACGTATCTCACTTGCAAGACGATTTCTTAACTCTTGGTCTAGAGCACTAAGCGGTTCATCAAAAAGGATAAGCTTTGGTTCCACCACTAGTGTTCTAGCAAGAGCAACCCTTTGAGCTTCCCCGCCACTAAGTGTTTCAGGATAGCGTTTTGCAAAGTTTTCTAAATTAAATAATTGTAGCATTTCATTTGACTTTTTTAAACATTCTTGCTTCTTTATCCCTTTACACTTTAGTCCATAGCAAATGTTTTGCTCTACAGTCATATTTAAGAAAAGCGAGTTATTTTGAAAAACCATACCGCAATTTCTTTTTGCAGGTGGAAGTAGTGTTATATTCTTACCGTCTAAAATTATTGCAGTTTTGTGTTCTACAATTTCTTTTTTATCTATTGGTAAAAGACCTGCTATCATTTTTAGAACTGTAGATTTACCTGCTCCACTTGGACCAATTATAGATGTGAGAGTTTTTTGTTCAATACAAAAAGATACATCTATGGTTGATGTTTCCCATTTTTTATATAAATTATAACATTCAAGATATGCCATTATAAGACCTACTTTCATTTGCACTAAAAAAGACTGCCATACATATACTTCCTGTTATCAATCCTAGTGCGCATGCTTCATTAAGTCTATACCCCCCTGCAAGAGTGTATGTAAGCAAGGAAAGAGAAGAGTAATGCGGAATAGAAAGTATGTACGGCAACACAGCGTCCCCTGCACTTATAGCAAAACAAAATCCAAAGGCACTCAATATAGCACTTTTTGCTTGAGGAAGTATTACCCTAAAAATTGGGTCAGTAAAATGTACAGAAAGAATTTTTGCTGCATTTATTGTATCTTCTGGTATTTTAGAAAGAAAACTATATATTTGCCTAAATGCAAACGGCCAAAAGAGAGCAGTCTGCGTTATAATCAGGGTATAGATTGAATTATGCTTAAATAAAGCTGTTATTCCTATGCCTAAAGCCACAGTTGATATTGACATGGGTAAAAGAGGCAGCGTTCGTAGTAGAGTTTTTGCTTTTAAATTGCTTTCGTTTAGGCGCAAGAATATGGCATATACAAGAGCGCATATAGTGCATAATGTGGCTGTAGAAAGAGCCGTAATAAAGGTATTAAAGAGCGATGAATAAAATATTTTTATTGTAAAGATTTTCTTCCATGCTATAAAGGAAACTTCATCTTTGCTACTTGTTTGTATTATGGAGCCTAAAAATATTGAAAACAATGGAATATAGAAGAAGAGCAAAATAATAATTGTAAATATTATAAATGGGAAAATCTCTGCTTTAGAGATTTTTTTTAAACATTCACTATTAGGAATAAAGCTTATTCCTTTGCTATATTTAGCTTTATTTTCTATTGAAGCATAGATAAAAAGAATTGCCATAGCGCAAAGTGTTTCTATTATCATAAAAAATGCCGCTTGCTTAAACTGCATATAACTTCTGCCTGCATGGTATATTGCAATTTCTAATGAAGTTGTACCCACTGCACCAAAAAGTTGAATTATCATAAAAGAAAAGAAACAATATATAAAAACAGGTATGCAGGAAGATATGATAGAAGGTAAAAGTTGGAAAAGTGTTATTGTAAAGAATACTTTAGCTTCACTAGCCCCTAAAAGACGAGCACTATCTTCTTGTTCTTTTCCTATATATGTCCATGCTGAAGAAACTGTAGCCATTACTAAGGGAAAGTTATAGAATCCCTGACATATTATAATTCCCCAAAATGAATATAAAAATGTAAAAGGTGCTTCTTCTAAATTAAAAATATTCATAATTAATTTATTTACAATTCCTGATATTCCAAATGTACTTATATATCCTAATGCTATAATAAGTGGGGGAATACAAAGCGGAACTGAGGCACTCACCATTAGTAAGCGTCTAAGGGGAAATGTTCTTTTAGCTGTGAAAAACGCTGCTGGTAAGCCGATTAGCAAGGCAATAAAAACAGAGAAAAAAGCCTGTGCAAAGGTAAAAGAAACTATCTTTACGGTT
>CAJOPO010000264.1 GCA_905236315.1 uncultured Treponema sp. | reverse complement strand
TAGTAAAACCTGTAAGAGCAGTATAAGCACATTCAAGGTCATCTAATCTAGGAGAAGCAATAAACTCTTCGTTCATCCCCCATAAAACACCTTTTTCTCTATTATATAGATATAAATCGCTACCTAAAATATCTTTTACATCTACATTAAGCTCATTCGCTATTAATTTTTGTAAGCTACCAGAGGGGCAAACTGCCTTATCTAATGCCATTACAGGCAACATGCCACCTTGCACATCATAAGAAGCCTCTTCATTTGCATTACGATTCATGTGAATTGCTAGATTAGGTATCATAAAAAGATTTTGTTCTATATTAATAAGTCTTTCTTCTAAGACACCACTGCTATCCTTTATGATAGCCCTTCCTGCTACAGAAAGAGGACGGTCAAACCAAGGAGCGCAAAGCATGCCTCCATATTTTTCTATATTAAGACGCACTGAGTATGAGTTTTCTATTTCAGGATTTTCTTTTATCTTAAACGAAGGAGAGTCGCTATGGCTTGCTACTATAGAAAAACCTTCTGCTTTAGCTTCTTTAGGTAAGCAAAAGGCTATTAGCGAAGAGGAATTGCGCTTTACATAGTAGCTTTTTCCATTTTGCAAGTACCAAGTTTGACCCTCTTTTAGTTCTATAAAGCCTTCTTTTACTAAAATATCAGATAATGAGGCAATAGCATAAAAACTAACAGGGCTTTTATCAATAAAATTTAACATATTTTGTGCATATTCTTTAGCATTAAGAGAAAAATTATTATCTAAATTGTTCATAGTTCATATTTTAGCGCATAGATTAGTATTGCGTAAATCCTATTTTAATAATAAAATTATATTATGTCTTTTATACAAACGTTTAAAGAGTTCTTGCAATCAGTATTTATGGCTTCTTCCCCAGAGGTAAAAAAACGTCAAGCTCTAAGAAAAATAGAAAATACCTTACGCGTCTCAACTCCTGCTATTTATAAAGGAGGTGTTGTATTAGAAAATTTTGCAGAAGCCTTAAGAGTTTTGAGCATAAATGCAAAACCTTTGCACGAATTACTTTCTCAAACTATGTGTTCAGACAATTATGACCGCAATGCACACTTTACAGAGCAGCTTTTACTAACAGGTCTTCCTCCAGAAATACAAGACATCTTAGAATCCCTTTCTTATGATAACCGCAAAGCTAGTGCGCGTGATGCAGATTCTTTAAGTCGTCATTTTGAAAGTGAACACAGGCAGCTAGAAAAGGTGCTAAAATACTTTAATATGCCAGACTTTGTGCGCATAGATAACGTTATAGACCGCATAAAGCAGCTAAATGACTTATGTAAATATTCTTTTGTTACAGCCTTGCGTCTTTTTGATGTAGGTTTTTCTACCGCCCCAAACTATACGCCAAATTTTCAAGCACTGCCCGCAGAACTATTAGATTCTTCTTTATGCGACCTTTACTATGTTTGCTGTGATTTAGATATAAACACATCCACTAGCAATGCTATAATTGCCCTATATCAGTTATATCATAAAACTACAGGAGAGAATGAAGAAACAGCAGCCCTTGTAGAAAATCTAAAAAAAATCCAAAGCGTTTTGCGTCATGTCTTAACAAACGAAACCTTAAAAAATCTTATTTGCCTTGCCAAAAAAGACCCAACTTATGTTCCAAAGAAGGCCATTTATAACGAAAATGCACGTAAGCACTATGGAGAATTCCTAGAAAATCGCTTTAGAATAGAAGAAGCTAGGCTAAAAAATGACCTTCAAGATGAAAAAATCAGTGATGAACTAAAGCAAATCTTTTCTGATAAAAAGATGGTTGCCGTTGCAGGCTACAACACAGAGCTTAATGAACAGTTAAAGACCTCTCCGCTCTCTTTTACATACTGTATGCCGTTCCAGATTCTAAAGAGCTTCCTTACCCATTACTTTGAAGCCCATGTAAAGCCCCTCTTAAACGACATTGTAATAGAAGGTTATTTTAATAATTCTGCATATAAAACAGAGTTTTCTAGCGCAGTTTATGCTTTAAACGAGGCTTTAGACAGACTAAAAGAGTTTGAAGATTCATTTTCTCGCAATAAAGACTTTGACGAAGCCGTTTTGCTAAATCTTTTAAGTGATGCTCGTAAGAATAATAACTTTAACGGGCGCATAAAAGATATGGTAGATAAAATAAACAGAATAGCAAAAGACATAATTCAAATAGAAGTAAATAATATATTCCATGTATATAAATTACTAGGAGAAATTATTGTAGAAGCAAAAAAGACCCACTCTGATGTAATAACAAACTTAAAAGTGCTTACATTGTCTTCACGAAATAGAGATAATGCAGAACTTTTAGAAAAACAATACAGTTTATGGGCTTTATTCCTTGAAATAATGAAAAATTATGTTATCATTACTAATACAGAGAAAAAATAAGAGTAATGGCTTTAGAGCAAGAAGAAGTAAACATTGATGAATTTTCTCATATTGACGCAGAACCTAAGGAAGTTCCTCTTACAAAAGATGAACTACTAGAAAAGCCTAAGACTGCTGCGGAGTATGAAAAAGAAATATATGATTTACGACAATTATTAGAGATTTCTCGTTCCCTATGCACAACGCTAGAACTTTCTACGCTTATAGAGTCTGTGCTTTATGTAGCTATGGCACAAATGCGTGTTCTAGGTGCTGGTGTATTTATTACAGACACCATAGACAGAAAGATTTATGCCTTAGGCAATAATGTAAGCGGCTTTGAATTAGACCAGTCTGTAGATTATATTATTTCTGATGATTCGCGCCTTGTAGAAGTGTTAACCGTGCCAAATACCGTGTTTACAATGCGAGAACTATGGGATATTTTGCCAGATAGTAAAGAATTAAAACTTATTTCTACGTTAAATCCTACGCTTATAGTTCCCCTTGTGCTAAAAAACAGGCTTATGGGCATACTTATACTAGGGGAACGCATAACCTTAGATGATGATTCTTCTGAATATGATGAATACGAAAAAAAAGAAATATGTACTATAGCCTCTTTAGCCGCTATAGCCGTAAATAATGCTTCTCTTATAGAAATGTCATCTACAGATATGATGACTAAGTTAAAGCTAAAATACTATTTCTTTAATATGCTCACAGACAAACTAGATGTCGCAGTTGCTGAAGGAAACAATTTAAGCGTTCTTATGCTAGATATAGACTTTTTTAAGCGTTTTAACGATACTTTCGGTCATGCCTGTGGGGATTTCGTATTAAAAGAGGTTGCAAATATAGTAAAATCAAGCATACGGGGGCAAGATATAGCTTCAAGATATGGGGGAGAGGAATTTACTGTCTTATTGAATAAAACTCCTAAAAAAGATGCCCTACTTGTAGCAGAGCGCATAAGAAGCAATATTGCCAATCATGACTTTTTTTATCAAAATCAACACATGAAAGTTACTATTTCTGTGGGCGTTGCAACTTTTTCTATAGAAACAAATCTTGTTACATCTCCTAAAGTGCTAGTAGAACAAGCCGACCAAGCCTTATATATGTCTAAACGCAACGGACGCAACAAAGTAACCTTCGCAGACCCAGCCGTTCTTGCCGTTTTAGGACATTCTGCTGCAATTTTTTAGAGGCTTAAATGAATGTTTTTAATATAAAAAGAAGCACGGCATTTGTTATAGCACTCTTATATCAGATAGTATTTTTTTCTTCTTTCGTTTATTCCCAGCATCCTTCCCAAAAAGAAGGCTTACATATTCAGATATGGGCAGAACTAGACGCTTTTCCTGGTGCCTTTGAGGATACGGACAATTCAAGCACAGAAGCGAATGTTTCTTCTATAGAAGATAGCGCAAGCAGTAGTGCTAGTGCTAGTATCAGTAGTGCTACTGCTAGCACTACTGATATTGCTACTGCTCGTGATACAACGTCAGTGGCAGATAGTAAAAAAGAGGAAAAACCTATTCCCCATACAAGAAGTATATATAACTTTGCAATACAAAGAGCAAAAGAAATAGCCCCATTTATTATGGGGGGCATGATAAACGGTTGGAGTTTTGACTATGTGCCTTATGATAAAACAAGGCAGGTACCAGAATATTTCACTTATGAAGAAATACTTCCCTTTAATCCAGAGCTAAATAGTATATCTTACCATAATCCACAAGTAGAGCAGGGTAGGCTTTTATGCTGGGCAGACTGCGAGCGCACGGCTTCCCAGCAGTTAGCATACGAAAGGTGGTCTTCCATAGTACATCCACGCATACACGGACACGGCAGTGCTTCTGTAGAAAAAGGCTTTGACGGCATAAAAGAAGCCTGTGGTCAAGCGGTGCGAGATGCGGTAAGGGAATATTGGCGCACAATGACTAAAAATAAACCAAAAGAAATTTTAGGAACTGTGTTACTTATTCAAAGTCCGCGCATTTATATAAGTGAAGGTCAGTATGTAGTTGACCTTGATTTTTTTCTTAAAACTGATAGAATAATACTATACAGTTATTACTAATTTTTTTCCATAGGAGGAAAAATTATGAAGAAGATGTTTGCATTGTTTTCAGCAGCTTTATTGGTTATAGGTGGTTTCGCTTTTGCACAAGATGCAGAACCAGAGGCACAGCCTAACAACGATGTACCTCGCGCTGGTGTTAGTGTAGATTATAGTGATAGAGAAACTCAGTATATCACTATTGAAGACAAATTTTCAGAGTTCCACCCAAAAGCTCGCACTGTAACTCTTGAGATGGAATATACTCCAATGACTGGCGAAGTTATTGTTTACTACACTTGTATGAACGCAAGCTTTGACCAAGGCGAAGCTATGAACACTATTGACGCTGTCCTTGAAGAGTTTGCTTTAGAAAACAAGTTCCGCAACAAGCCACTTACTATAAAGAAAGACCGCTCTAAGTATTTTAAGGATGGTCGCAATATAAAGATGGCAACCTACAGACGTTGGGTCAAGTTTACACGATAAGTGTTAATATTCAGGCGGTATATAAAAATTGACTGATATAAAAACACTTATAAAAAACTTGCACCCGCTAGAAACAAAGGTGCTTTTAAAGTACGGCCTGAAAGATGAACTTACATCTGAACGCCTAGAAAAAGAGCTTGGCTATAAAGAAGGCCATGCAAATCAGGCGTTCAGTTGGCTTAGTGGCAAGCAGCTTCTTGCAGAAATTGCTCGTACCCCTCACACTTACTACGAGCTTACGGACTTTGGCAAATCCTGTGCAAAAAACGGAACAGCCGAAGAACGCATTATCTCTTACTTAAAAGATAATGGCTCACATACACTTCCAGAAATCGCACAAGCTCTTGCCATAGAAAATAAAGATGTAGGTTCCGCTTTTGGAGCATTAAGCAAAGAAGGCATACTAGATATGGATGCTGCGAAAAAAGTTTGCTACACAGGCAAGCCTTTACCAGAGCGCATTTCTATATGTGCATCTTTGATAAAAAAAGCAGTTGACAGCCCAGAAAATAAATTAGAATCCACATCTCTTTCTAAGCAAGAATTAGATGTAATGGCTGGTTTAACCAAAAAAAGAGGAGTTAGCGAAACTCCATTCCGCACTATAGAAAGAGAAACCGTAACATATAAACTAACTAACACATTCAATCAAGTGGTAGACGCTTTAAAACAAGCGGGTGTTACTGGTAATGAAATAGGGGAACTCACCCCCTCTCTTCTTTCTTCTGGCGATTGGCGAAAGGGCACTTTTAGAGGGTATAACATAAACGTTCCTCCTGCACGTATTATTCCAGGCAGAACAAATCCCTATGTTCAATTTTTAGAAAGCGTAAAAGATAAACTTTGTAGTTTAGGTTTTCAAGAATTTGACGGTCCTTTAGTAGAAACAGAGTTCTGGAACGGTGATGCACTCTTTATGCCTCAGTTCCATGCCGCTCGCGATATACATGATGTATACCGCATAAAAAATCCTACACACGCTAAATTTATAGAAGAACCCTATCTTAGCAATGTTGCCGCAGTACATCGTAACGGTGGAAACTCTGGTAGCAGAGGTTGGAACTATCAATTCGATAATGAATTTACTCGCCGCTTAATAATGCGCAGTCAGGGTACGGTTCTAAGTGCTCATCAACTACACAAGGCAGAAATACCCGGTAAATACTTTGGCATTGCTCGTTGCTTCCGCTATGATAAGGTAGATGCCACGCATTTAAGTGATTTTTACCAAACAGAAGGCATAGTCTTAGGTGAAAACGTAAATCTACGTACACTCTTAGGCTTTTTACGTATGTTTGCTGTAGAAATTGCTGGTGCTAGTGAAGTAAAATATGTTCCAGGATACTTCCCCTTTACAGAGCCTTCTATAGAAGTTCATATAAAACACCCAAAGCTAGGCTGGTTTGAGCTTGGTGGTTCAGGCATTTTCCGCCCAGAAGTTACAAAAGCTATGGGAGTAGATGTTCCTGTTCTAGCATGGGGCATTGGCATTGACCGTATGGCTCTTATGGCATTAGGTCTAAATGACTTACGTGAACTATTTAGCGAAGACATAGAAAAGGTGCGATTAAGAAAAGCAAAGTTCTAAAGGCTTAAATTTGTTAGCTAAGGTCGGGTGGACTGTAAAAAAGCAGTTTGCCTGACTTTTTATTTTACTGTGTAGTGTACGACTTGCACTTCATTTCCAGATATAACTTCTATTTTATGACTTCCTCGTACAAGGGGGATTTGCCATTTTAAAACATCACTCGCTTTACCAAAAGAAACATTATCATAAAACAAAGTAGCATTGTTTTCTTTGCCTCCGCTTGCAAGAACAGAAATATATTGCACACTAGAAGGCAGTGAAGGGTCATAAACAAATACAGCCCCATCTTGCGGATATTGAATTTGCAACATTCCACTTTTTTCATACATAACATTCGTATTTTGGCTATAAAGCCAGTGCTGATACAGCGAAGGATAATTTACCACAACATGACTACCATTGTGGCTATGCCAAGAACATACTTCACTATCTTTTTTATTTTTCAAAACAAACTCACGGCTTACAGCGGGGCAATATTCATTAGGTAGCATACCACTTAAAGCACAAACATTCTGCTTAACAAAGTTTTCCGCCTCTAAAAAATCATTTGCTCCATAGCGGCTAGACAGCATATCCAAAAGAGAGCGAGCCACTGTAGCAGGAATACTACTTCCTGTTTCATGAACGACAGTTTCACCTTCAAAGTTTCCCATCCATACGCCAACAGTAAACTCGCTAGTAGAAGCCATTGCAACAATGTTTTGATACTGATTAGATGTTCCAGTTTTAAATATTGAAGGGTAGAGTGTCTGAAAAACCCTTGCATTACCAAAGCCTAAATGACGAGCATTTTTATCACTCAAAATATCACAGATAATACGAGCACTATCACGTTCATACACCCTTTGCTTGCTCTTTAACTCCGAAGTTTTTACACACTCTAATCTATCTAAAAGCATACCGTCATTTGCAAAAACAGAAAAAGCCCTTACCATCTCTAGTAAAGACACTTCCCCCGCGCCTAAAGCAAGAGAAAGACCTAGAGAATCCTGTTTTAAACGGAGTGAGTCAAAGCCTAGAGTGTAAAGTTTTTTTATATAAGTGTCTAAACCCACCTTGCTAAGAATATAAACCGCTGGCACATTCAAACTACTTGCAAGAGCAATTCTAAACATAACAGGACCATTGTAGCGGTTATTAAAGTTTAAAGGCACGTATACACCGTCAGTTCCAAAATCTTGTTGAATGTCGGGCAATACATCATTTGGCGAAAAACCGCTTTCTAAAGCTAAAGCATATAAAAAAGGCTTCATGGAGCTACCCATCTGATTTTTTACAAGCACACCATCTATCTGCCCCGAATGTTCCATATCTTCAAAGCGAGGATTACCCACGTAACACAAAATTTCGCCTGTGTTATTATGAATAAGTAGCACTGCCCCATTATGAATACGCGCTTCTTCATATTCTTGCAATTTTTGAGAAATAGATTTTGCTGCAAACTGTGTTAAATCTAAATCTATAGAAAGCTGCACTTCATTTGGAATAGTTTTTCTGTTTTGCGTAAAGGTATCTATTACAAAATTAATAAAATGCGGACACAGTTTTTTGTACTCATAGTTTTTACGGGGGGCATAATCTTTTGGTCTACGCGGAATAAGGGAAAGATAGTGCATTTGCTCATCACTAAGGGCAGAAAGTTCGCAGCCATAAAAAGAGCGAGCAGCCGAAGCAACTCCTTCTACTTGAAAACCAAAAGGCACAGAATTAAGATATAACTCTAGTATTTGATTTTTTGAAAGTTTTCTTTCAAGCTTTACGGCCTTAAACATTTCTACAAGTTTAGAAAGCACTGTGGGATTTTTCTTTCTAGGATTTATAAGGCGCACCAACTGCATTGTAATGGTAGAAGCCCCGCTTACAATGCGTTTTTCCTTGCTATTTATTGTTAAAGCCCTAAGTATTGCCCTTACATCCACTCCCTTGTGCTTATAAAAACGCTTATCCTCTTCTTGAATAAACTCCTGTTGCAAAAAAAGCGGTATTTGCTCTAGGGGATAATACTCCCTTCTTAAGCCATCTTGTAAGGGCAAGATGTGCAATAAAGTACCCTCCCTATCATAAAAGCGAGTGCTGTTTTGCCTTTGAGTATACTCTTTTAGCCCCTTATATGGCAAAAGAATATACAAAGCAAAAATGAAAAAAAGAGAAAACGCAATACATAGAAGCACAAAAAAGATTTTTTTCGCTTTCATTTAATTTCATTCTTGCAACAAGGCATTTCATTCAATAGTCCAAACCTTACCGTTGCTTCTACCAAAGATTTCTTCTTGGTACATACATTCAGCAGTGCTAGAAGGCACTTGGTAGCTTCCCTTTCTAGTAGCGCGGAATAAGAACTCTACCTGCTGGCTACCTCTTGGGAAGTAATCCCAGAAGTATTGCACTTCATTATCATATATACCTTGATAAGAAAGCCCCCAGTTATAGTTTTCATACCATGCACTTTCATCCTTATCATTTTCGTTAGGCGGAAGTGTACCTGTAGTAACAAAAGCAGCATTCATAACTTCGCAACCTGCAGGGATTGGTACACGAGAAGCAAGGAATTCTCTCTCCCTTGTAGAAGAAATATACACTCTCTCTTTATATATTCTGCCTGCCTTTAATTTACTATCTGTAATTACTTCCCCAGTTTTTACATCAGTTATTTCTGTAAATATACAAATGCCTTCATCGCGTGCAGTTTGCTGTTCAGCAGGTAGGGCATACTTCATAGAAACTGTATAGAACAAACTACCTTGCCCACTCTTTATAAAACTCAAAGAAGTTTCTTTTCCGCGCTTAACGTTCTTTAGCTCCTTATCGCTAAACGCAAAAGTCTGCTCTACAGGAACAGCAGAAAGTCCTTTAAATGAACCTTCTAAAAGTTCCTTACCATCTAATAAGGCTTTTGCAGTAAAATCTATTCCTGCTAGATTATTTACTTTTATGTAAGTGTCAAGAGCCATAAGGACACGTGCCGTTGCTGCTGTAGAAGTCCAGTAACCCTTGCTTGCCTTTTGTAACTCCAAGAGTTCATAGACTAGATGAGCATTTATTGTATCTTGCTTATTTAGAGAGCAGAAAAGCTGCAAACACAAAGCATATTTTTCTGAATTATCGTTTAAGAAGCACCAATATCTTGTTTCATCATCTATATCAACGCCACGTGTTGTTTGCTTAAAGTAACGGCGTATTCTCTTTGCAATTACTTCCGCACTACCTATATCACTTCTGTTTATATAAGTAAGAGCGCATAAAGCAAGAGTGTTCACATCAAGATTTTCATAAGAAGTAATTTTTTCTATATACTTATCTTCTATGTTGCCACCTAACAAAGATAGAGCATAAATATAATATGCACTTGCGTAATAATTAAAATCCCTAAGTTCATCTTTGTTTAATATTACTTGTGCTTGAGTCTTTAAGTAAGATATTAAGCCTTCCTTATTAATATTTTCTGGCACAGAATACTTATTTTCTGCAAGGGCTAAAATCTCTGCTATGCGAGCACTTACTAAAGGACTTGAAACATTACCACTAGGCCAATATGGGAAGCCACCATCTTTTAACTGTGACTGCGCCCAAGACTTTAACTCCTTTTCTATTACAGACTTTGGATTTTGCACTTCGCTATTTAAGCCAAACACATTTATATAATCACTAAAAATAACCAATGGCAAAATAGCAGCACTGCGCTGTTCCAAGCAACCATAAGGATAATGGAACACGTAATTTACCGCTTCGTGTAATACACCAAGCCTTGTTGGGTCTAGCTGCACATATATGCTACCTCTGTCATCATCTGCGTCCTGTGGCAAAACAATGTTCTCGGTAACTTGTGAAGAAGCTTCTTCATCAGACACTTCCCCAACAGTTGTTACGTTTTCGTAAATATAAGGCTTTTGCACCTCTAATGGCATTTTTATGTTTTCATTAACCACATCACTTCTAATGTTATACTCAGCCGTTACCCAGCCTGCTTCTTTTGCATTTACGTTAAACATAACAGCCTGTGTACTTTGAGGAGCGATGGTTAAACTCTGACTTTTATTACCAGAAACAAGCACACTGCCCACTTGCTTTTGTAAATCGCCATCATTGCTACTTTGCTCAATATCAGAATTTACGTTTAACAAAACCGTAACATCATGAGGCACACTATCTAAGTTAGAAATTGTAACTCCAAGCTCGCTTGCATCTTGCACGCGCAAAGAGC
>CAJOPO010000263.1 GCA_905236315.1 uncultured Treponema sp. | reverse complement strand
GCAATGGTAAACGCACAGGTCCTGCTGCTGTTAAGATGGCAGTTGATATGGTTGCAGAAAAACTTATCAACAAAGAAACTGCTCTCTTGCGCGTAAAGCCTGACCAGTTAGACCAGCTTTTGCACCCACAGTTTGAAGCAAAGGCTCTTAAGTCTGCAACTCCATTGGCATCTGCTCTTAATGCTTCTCCTGGAGCTGGTAGTGGTCAGATTGTATTTACAGCAGAAGAAGCTGTTGAATGGCATAAAGAAGGTAAGAAAGTAATTCTTGTACGCAAAGAAACATCTCCTGATGACATTGCTGGTATGTATGTTGCACAGGGTATTCTTACTTCTACTGGTGGACGTACTAGTCACGCAGCAGTTGTTGCTCGTGGTATGGGTACTCCTTGTGTTTGTGGTTGTTCTGATGTTGTCTTTACTGGTAAAGACGAAGTTACTATTGGCGGAAAGAAGTTTAAGAAAGGTGATGTTATCTCTATAGATGGTTCTACAGGTAACGTATATGGAGAAGCTATTGCTGTAACACCTGCTTCTGTATCTGGTGATTTGGAAACATTCTTAGGCTGGGCAGATGAAGTTCGTGCAAAGTCTGTACGTACAACTGCTAGTGGAAACAAAGTAAAGGGCTTTGAAGTTCTTGCAAATGCAGAACAGAATGAAGCTCCTCAGGCATTCCGCTTTGGTGCTGCTGGTATTGGTCTTTGTCGCACAGAACACATGTTCTTTGAAGAACCAAAACTTACTTCTTTCCAGAAGATGATTCTTTCTGAAAATACTGAAGAACGCAAGAAGAACCTAAAAGAGATTCTTCCTTTACAGCAGAAAGACTTCTTTGGTATTATAAAGACTATGGAAGGTCGACCAGTTACTATCCGTCTTCTTGACCCTCCTCTAAATGAATTTATTCAGGCTGCTACAAAAGAAGAAGCTAAGGCACTTGCAGAAAAACTTGGCTATCCTATTGAAAAGATTGAAGCTAAGTATTCTGAACTTAACGAACACAACCCAATGCTTGGACATCGTGGTTGTCGTCTTGCAATTACATATCCTGAAATTTATGAAATGCAGGTAGAAGCTATTGCTCTTGCAACTGTAGATGCAGAAAAGAAGGGTATTGAACATGATGTTAGAATTATGATTCCTAATGTAACTTCTTTTGCTGAACTAAAGCAGATTCGCGAACAAGCAGAAGCTGTTATTGCTGCTGTAAACGAAAAGAAGGGAACAGAACTTAAGTTCCAGATTGGTTCTATGATTGAGTTCCCAAGAGCTGCTTGTTCTGCTGATAAGATTGCTGAGTATGCAGACTTCTTCTCATTTGGTACAAACGACCTTACCCAAACAACATTCGGCTTTAGCCGCGATGACTATGGTAAGTTCATTGATTCATATCTTGACCAAAAGATTCTTTATGCAGACCCATTCAAGACACTTGACGAAGATGGTCCTGGAACTTTGATGGGTATAGCAGAAGAAAAAGGTCGCTCTGTAAAACCAAATCTTCATCTTGGTATTTGTGGTGAACATGGTGGAGACCCTGCTTCTATTGAACTTTGCTACAAGCTAGGACTTAACTATGTGTCTTGTTCTCCATTCCGCGTACCAGCAGCTAGACTTGCAGGTGCACAGGCTGTAATCAAGACAAATAATGCAGCAAAGGCTGCTAGTGCATCTTCTGAAAAAGATTCATCTAGCAAAAAATCCCCTGCAAAGAAAAGTCACTAAAAGTTTTATAGACTAGAAACTTTAAGTTTTAAGTAGAACTTTTTACTTACGCGCCCCTGAATGTACAAGGAATTCAGGGGCGCGATTTTTAATGAATATGGAATTATATGAAAGCGATTTCTAATTATCATACACATACGCAATTATGTAAGCACGCACATGGTAGACCTTTAGATTATGTAAAGCAAGCTATTGCAGAAGGTTGTAGTAGTTTAGGCTTTAGCGACCATTGTCCATATCCTACGTATATGCCTGATTACTGGCCAGAAATACGAATGTCTTTGGAAGAAGTGCCTACATATATAAAATGGATAGAAGAAGCAAAAAAGATTGCTCCTTTTAATATATATATGGGCTTTGAGTGTGAGTGGGATGCAAGATATAAAAGTTGGTATACAGATGAGTTAAAGGGAACTTATAAAGCGCAATATTTAATTTTGGGTTCACACTGGGCTACTATTGGTAATGAACATATATATTGTCCTCGTTTAGAAAGTAATAAAGACTTAAATACATATATTGACCAGACTATTGATGGTATGAAAAGTGGCATTTTTTCTTTTCTTGCCCATCCTGATTTGTTTATGCTAGGGCATAGAGAATGGGATAAGCAAGCGCAGTCTTGTTTAAAAGCTATACTAGATGCTGCTGTAGATTTAGATATGCCACTTGAAATAAATGGACTAGGAAGTTCACGCCCTCCTTTAGAAACTTCAAGAGGTATGCGCTATCCGTATCCCTATGTTGAATTTTGGGAAATGGTAGCACAAACAAAGGTAAGAGTTATTTGCAATTCAGACGCTCATAATCCGCAAGATGTTATTATGAACGCTTGGAAGGCAAGAGATTTTGCGGGTAGATTTGAAATTTCTCCTATAGAATTGCTTTTTTAATATTTGTGGTTTATACTAGGTTTAGTCTGCAAAAGCTATTGATAGTTGTTTACTAACTTAATTTATAGAAGGAAGTATAATGGAAATATCAGATTCTTTACAAACTCCTGTTAGAGCAGTTCCTATTTCGGGTAATTTTGAAAAATATCTATTAGATTCATATAAGTACGTATTCCTAAATCAAGCCGAATTGCTACACGAAAAGTCTGCGCCATTTGGGGAAAGTGTTCTATTAAAAGCTATAGCTGATTTTATAGAAGAGTTTTATAATATAAAGGCATCAGAAGAGCAAATTGTATTGAACTCTGGAGTAGAAAATCTTTTATGGAATATTTTGCAAATAAAATCTTTAAGTAAGCCTTCTATAAAGTCTGACGGGGTGGGGCTTATGCGCTTAGCAACGCAGTTTAGTGAAGGCTCTATTATAAGTATAAAGCCATCGGTTGCTGTTGCAGAAACTATTGGATTTGATATAAGAAAAATATTTACAAAATCTTCTATAGATGTAAGGGAAATCCCTGTAGATGAGCAGGGGATGAACTTTGATTTTTTAGTAACATCGGGTGCTACTATGGCTTATGTTAGTGCACAGGATATTCCTGTAGGCTCTTTTGAAGACGCTTCTAGTCGTCGCCACGAGATATTGGAGTGGGCTAGCGAGGTGCCCTATAGGCATATTATTGAATATGATGTTAATACAGAAAAAGATAATTATGTTTCTTTTAAGTCAGAAGATGATAATGATAAAGTTATTTATCTTAATTCGTTTTCAAACCTTTTGTGCAGAGGTATAAACGCTTCTTTTGCCGTTCTTCCTTCTGATATTTGTGCCGATTATAAGCAGCATTTTGCAGGATTTGAATGTCCGCTTCCTAAGTTAACACAACTTGCCCTTACTCATTTTATAACTGAGGGGCATTTAATCTCTTACTTATCTAACCTTGAGCAACTATAAGGGGTAGTGGCACAGACGCGAGAAAGATGTTGGCTGCAACATTGTTTGGGGAAGTACACTTTCTGTATAAGTGTTCTATAACATATTGACATAGTAGGAAATAAATAGTATATCTAGTTTATAAAAGATTTTTATCTATATAAAAAGGAGAGTATAATATGAAGAAACTAATTGCTTCTGTAATGGCTTTTTTAGTTGCAACAAGTGTTTTTGCGCAAAACACAGTGTTAAAAGTTGGCGCAACTCCTGAACCTCATGCTGATATTTTAAATCTTGTAAAAGATGACCTTGCTTCTCAAGGTATAACTTTGCAGGTGGTAGAATTCACTGATTATGTTACTCCAAATCAAGCCTTAGAAAGTGGTGATTTGGATGCAAACTTTTTTCAGCATTTACCATATCTAGAAACCTTTAATAAGGAACATGGCTATCATCTTGTAAATGCAGGTGGCATCCATGTAGAACCAATGGCTGTCTACTCTAATAAGATAAAAAACATAAAAGACCTTAAAAAAAAGGCAACTGTTGCAATTCCCAATGACCCAGAAAACGAAGGAAGAGCATTGTTACTATTGCAATCAGCAGGTCTTATAACATTAAAAGCAAATGTTGGAACTCAGCCTACTCCAAAAAGTATTGAAAAGAATCCTCTTAAATTAAAGTTTAGAGAAATAGAAGCTGCTTCTCTTCCACGTGTATTAAAAGATGTAGATATTGCAGTTATTAATGGAAATTATGCACTTGCAGCAGGTCTTTCTGCTTCTAAAGATGGCCTTGTTTTGGAAGGAAAAGATTCTCCTTACGTAAATGTTATTGCTGTAAAAGATGGAAGACAGAATGATGAAGCAATAAAGGCTCTTGTACAAGCTGTTCAAAGTCCAAAAGTAAAAGAATGGATAAAAAACAAATATCCTAATGGTGATGTAGTAGCAGTATTCTAAAAATACAGAAATATATGGCAGTGACTATTAATCTCAATTTTGGGTATTAGAGTTAAAACACCGTGTACTTAAAAAGTATGCGGTGTTTTTGTTTTTGAAAAGAGTTCAAAGTCCAATAATGACAATAGATGTAAGGAAAGTATATGAAACAAATAAAGTTTTTAATTTTTTTTATTGTATCCACTATCTTTTTTTCTTGTTCTTCTACAGATGTTACAAAACCTTTTTCTGATGTGGGCACTTCCTTATCAGACATTGTTACAACAGAATATGGCGATGTAAGGGGCATATTAACTAGCGACAAAAATATTGAATTGTATGCAGGTATTCCATTTGCAGCTCCGCCTGTAGGAGAATTACGTTGGCGAGAGCCTGTATCTCATGAACGTTGGAGCGGTGTTTTGGAATGTAATCATTTTAAGCCTGTTTCAATGCAAAAACAAAATTCAAAGTTGTATCAAAAATTATATAATGCCTATATACATTCAAAAGGTTCTCGCACAGATTTTGCGCCTATGTCTGAAGACTGTCTATATTTAAATGTGTGGCGACCTATAATAACAAATAATACTAAACTGCCTGTTTTAGTTTTTATTCACGGCGGTAGTCTAACTTCTGGTTCTAGTTGGTTTGAAGCCTACGATGGAGAAGCTTTAGCACGTAGAGGAATTATTGTTGTTACAATCGCTTATCGTACTGGTATATTTGGATATTTTGCTAGTGAACAGTTAGCAGCCGAAAGTTCTGTGGGAACTACGGGGAACTATGGGCTTTTAGACCAAATAAAAGCTCTTGAATGGGTTAATAAAAATATCTCTGCATTTGGTGGAGATGCAGAAAATATTACTATTGCAGGAGAATCTGCAGGTTCGTCTTCTGTAAATGCGTTGTGTGTCTCTCCTTTAGCAAAGGGCTTGTTTAGACGTGCTATAGGTGAAAGTTCCTCTTTAGTGCTTCCTGTTCCTCCTCACACTTTTAGAAACCGAGAGGATGCCTTAACTATGGGAAAAAACATAATGGATGAATTTAAAGTTTCTACTATTGATGAACTTCGTAAAATTCCTGCAGAAAAGCTTTTAAAATCAAATTATACAAATAATGCAATGACTATAGACCCCTATTCTTTGCCTGATTATCCATGGAAGATATATGCAAAACAAGAGAATAATGAAGAAGCCCTTCTTAATGGTTTTAATGCAAAAGAAGGATTTGCATTTACGTTCTTTTCTAAAATTAATAAAAAGAATTACAAAGAACTTTTGTTAGAATCCCCATTTTTAAAAGATGTGGATGATTTATGTTCAGAATACCCTGTATCAAATAATAAAGAGGCAAAATCATTTTATACAGAAGTATTTAGTGCTATTTGTTTTACCTATCCCCATTATAGTTGGACAAAGGTTGTAAGAGAGCAAGGTCGCCCTGTTTACGAATACTTTTTTTCAAAGGAAAACGGGGGAATAGGAACAAATCATTCAGGAGAAATGATTTATGCTTATGGAAATGTAGAGGATAATAAGAATTATGATGATTCGGATTATGCCTTGCAAGAAATTATGACTAGCTATTGGGTAAACTTCTGTAAAAACGGAAATCCGAACGGAAACATATATAAAGAGCAGAAAAATGGTCTTTATGAAGAATCTTCTATATCACTCCCATATTGGCAATCATCTTTGGAGTCAGAAGGTCGTTTGCTTGAACTAGGTTCTAATGTTTATATGCGTGAGGACCCATATCTAAAATTTTACAAGTATATGAAAACTTGGTCGGAGTAAAAACTTATTTTCTGTAGCGAAACGGACAAATGCCTTGAAAAGAATGTTTCATTGTGCTATCGTTAAGTATGAAAGTAGCAATCTTTTTTGGTTCAAAATCTGATACTGAAGTTATGAAAAAAGCCGCAGATGTCCTAAAAGACTTTAACGTGGACTATAAGGCTTTTGTCCTATCTGCCCATAGAGCAGGCGATTTACTTATAAAAACAATAAAACAGGTAGAAGAGCAAGGGTGCAAGGTGATAATAGCGGGTGCTGGTTTAAGTGCTGCTTTGCCTGGTGTTATTGCAAGCCACACAGTATTGCCTGTTATTGGAGTTCCTTTAGAATGTGTTACACCAGGACTTACTAATGGCTTAGCTGGTGTGGATGCTTTACTTTCTGTAGTTCAAATGCCACCTCAGATACCTGTTGCAAGTGTTGGTATAAATAATGCAAAAAATGCTGCATATATGGCACTGCAAATACTGGCTCTTCAAGATGAATCTTTAAGACAATCATTATTAGCTTTTAGACAAAAATTAGCCAAAGACGCAGAACTTAGTGGCGGTTTAGGCATAGAACTTTAGAAAAGCAAAAATTAACTGCTTAAGGCTATATGGTATGAACGAAGAAATCATAAAAGATGAAGATAAGTTTCATGATGAATGTGGGGTTGTTGGCATATTTCTCAATAAGAATAGAGATGAAACAAAAAAAGAAAATGACTACATACCAGAAGATTTTTCTGCTGCAGCCCAAGCGTATTATGCATTGTATTGCTTACAGCATAGGGGACAAGATAGCGCAGGAATTGCAGTAAGTGATGGTTCTGACATAAAAATCCATAAGTCTACAGGAACCATTGCAGAAGTTTTTAAGCACAAAGAAACCCTCACAGAACTTACAGGTCATATTGCTTGTGGTCATGTTAGATATGCTACAGCAGGAAATCAATCTATAGAAAATGCACAACCTATGTTACAGAAGTCAAAGTTAGGTGGCATTGCTGTAGCGCATAATGGTCAACTAATAAACTATGAACAACTTAGAGAAATGTTAGAGGAAACAGGTAGCACATTTCTTTCTACAAGCGATACAGAAGTCATTGTAAAGTTAATAGCAAAATCTTATAAGAAAGGGCTTGAACGCGCACTTACAGATACAATTCAGATGATAAAGGGGTCTTTTGCCTTAATCGTTATGACAGAAAAATGTCTTATAGGTGCTCGCGACCCTAATGGCATACGTCCGCTTTGTTTGGGTAAGGTAGACGGAGGTTGGATTCTTGCAAGCGAAAGTTGTGCTATAGATGCTGTAAATGGTTCTTTTGTGCGCGATATTCAGCCTGGCGAGATTGTCATAATAAATGGAGATGGAGTTCTTTCTTTTGAATTTGGCGAAAAGACTGCTAAAAGAACTTGTATATTTGAGTATGTGTACTTTGCTCGTCCTGATAGCGTTATAGATGGTATTTCTGTTACAGAGGCAAGGGAGCGTATGGGTGCCTGCCTTGCAAAAGAAAGTGGAGTTCCCGCAGATGTAGTGGTTGGCGTTCCTGACAGTGGGCTAGGTGCTGCACAAGGATATGCTAGAGAAGCTGGAATTACTTTTGCAAGTGGCATTATAAAAAATAAATATATAGGGCGTACCTTTATTGCCCCCACACAGAGAGAGCGAGAGAATATGGTTTTTGTAAAGTTAAATGCCGTTCGCTCTGTGGTGGAGGGAAAAAGAGTTGTGGTAATAGATGATTCTATTGTGCGAGGGACTACTAGTCGTCGTCTTGTGCAAATATTAAGACGTGCTGGGGCTAAAGAAGTTCACTTTAGAATATCTTCCCCTCCTGTTAAGTTTCCTTGTTATTTTGGCATAAATACTCCAACTCGTAATGAACTTATTTCTAGCCACTACAATGAAGAAGAAATATGTAAAGAGATAG
>CAJOPO010000262.1 GCA_905236315.1 uncultured Treponema sp. | reverse complement strand
ATAATAACAGACTTAGGTAAAACACCATTACAGTGTGTATATATTTTTATTACATTAGCAGGTTTACTTACTAGCATTTTATATTCAAAGAGAAGTAAGTTAATCTCTTGTGCCATTAGCATTTTTGTTTTTATAACGGCTTTAATCTTAAGTTTTGGCGTTTCACTTATTCTTGAACGTCCTTTGTGGGACGCACGTGCCTTTATAGGAATAGGTGTATTTATGTCGTTGCAGATGTATAGTTTTATCTGTGCAAGAGATATTTTATCTGTTCGTAATCTATACACAAAATATATAGTTCCTTTTGTTGCAATATTGTGTAGTTATGCCCTTATAGTATTTGCATATACATTTGGAGCGGCTCAATATCAGCAAAAGTTATATGTAACATCATACATGAATGCAATTACACAAGATTTAAATTCTTTCTCAGAAAATGCAAGCGAGATGCAAATTAGTTGTGAAGGAGGAATAGACATTGCACCTACAGCCTTACTTTCTTGCAAAAGATATCCTTTACTTAGAAGAATGTTACATACTCGTCTATTTGATAGTTCAGCTCAATTCCTTATAAAGCAACGAGGTTTTGCGAGAAATATGATGTATGGGCAAGACTTTAAATTTGATGAAATGCAATTACTAAAAGATACTCAAATGTATACCATATATGGAGATGGCATACATTTTAAGATAGTATTACATTCTTTATCAAATTAGAAGTTAGACGATAGAACTTAGACAATAGACGATAGGGAAATAGTTTTCAGCCTAACTTCTCATTCCTCATTCCTCATTCCTCATTCCTAACTCTTATAATGCGTGACATTATGCCTTATGCTACGTTTAAAAACTTACGGCAATGCTGAACATCTCGCCTTAGGCTACGCCACAAGAATTTAACTAATGCGAAACATCTCGCATTAGGCTACGCCACAAGACTTACGTCAATGCGAGTCCTCTCGCCTTAGGCTACGCCACGAGACTTACGGCAATGCGAGCTATCTCGCCTTAGACTACAATTTTTAAATTCCAATTTTTCCAAATATTGACTGTTCCATTATTTTATCCGATTTTTTTTTAACGATTTTGCTTGTTCTCAAAAAGGTGAAAATTTACCTTGTCTGTAATCTTAAAAAGGTGTATATTTTAAATATTCTTAAAGTCAAAAAGGTGTAAATAATGTACAGAAAACTTTATCGACAGCTTTTACAATGGAAAAATGAAGAACAAGGAAAATGCGCCGTTATGATAAATGGTGCTAGGCGAGTCGGAAAAAGTTATATTGCAGAAAATTTTGCAAAAAACGAGTATGAAACATATATTCTCATAGATTTTTTTGCTGCGCCAAACGAGATTAAAGAACTTTTTGAAAATTATCTTTCTGATTTAGACACGCTTTTTATGAAACTTTCCGCTTATTATTCTGTAACATTGCATGAGCGAAACACAGTTTTTATTTTTGACGAAGTTCAGTTTTTTCCGAGAGCCAGAGCTGCAATAAAATATCTTGTTGCTGACGGTCGCTATGATTTTATTGAAACAGGCTCTCTTCTTTCGATACGAAAAAACACACAGGATATTTTAATTCCATCGGAAGAGCGAAACTTGCAGCTGAATCCAATGGATTTTGAGGAATTTCTTCTTGCAATCGGAAATGACACATTGTTTCCTTTGATACGAGACTGCTTTGAAAAGAAAAAAACAATGGGACAGGCTTTGCATAGAAAAACTATGGATTATTTCGCCTTTACTTGATTGTCGGAGGAATGCCGCAGGCTATAAAAGAGTATGTAGAATCAAAGAATTTTGAAAGAGTTGACCAGATTAAGCGAGGAATCCTTGCACTTTACCGAAATGACATTCAAAAACATGCAAAAGGCTCTGAGTTAAAAGCGGAGGCGATTTTCGATGAGATTCCTTCTCAGCTTTCAAAGCATGAAAAAAAATTTAAACTTGCTTCGCTTAAAAAAGATGCCAAAATGCGTGATTATGATGACGCTTTTATGTGGCTCAAGGATTCAAAAATCGTGAATATTTGCTACAACGCTGACGAGCCGAATGTTGCACTGAAAATGAATATGACTCGTACGACCTTAAAATGCTATATGGCTGATACGGGGCTTTTAATCAGCCATGCGTTTGATGAAAACGGTCTTATGAGCGAAGAAATATACAAAAAGTTGCTTTTCGGGACTCTTGAAGTTAACGAGGGCATGATTTTTGAAAATATTGTCGCTCAAATGCTTGTGGCAAATGGACACAAATTATACTTTTATTCAAAGGCGGACAGCGAGGATGCAGCTTCCCGAATGGAAATTGATTTCCTAATTACAAAAAACAAGGTTACGGCACGACATAATACTCAGGGAATCGAAGTAAAATCCTCAAAGCGATATACAATT
>CAJOPO010000261.1 GCA_905236315.1 uncultured Treponema sp. | reverse complement strand
CGCTATAATAGCGCGACTTACAACATCGCATTTTCAAAGTTGCCTCTAAAAACTGAAGTTTTTAGAGGCTCCCTAAAATCTAAGTTCCAAGTTCTAGATTCTAAGCTCTAAATTACCTTGCAGAGTAAATAAAAATGCGCTATTCTAAAGGAATGAACAATATTTCTTCTAATATTTTTGATACAGTATACGCTTCTAGTTTGCAGGAACGTTTTTTGCGCTATGTAAAAGTTTACAGTCAGAGCGACAGTGCCAAAGCTGACGCGGGAGAAATGCCTAGCACTCCACAGCAAAAAGATATGGCAGTTTTATTGAATAAGGAATTAAAGGCTTTGGGCTTGCAAGATGTCCAAACCACAGAATATTGTTACACTTATGCACGTTTACCTGCTTCTAGCGGAAAAGAGAATTGTCCTTCTTTTTGCCTCTTAGCACACATAGATACTGTGGAAGCCGTAACAGGAAAAGATGTAAAACCCATAGTTCATAAAGATTATGACGGTTCTGTAATAAACCTGCCTTACGGCATAGAACTTAATCCTGCACAAGACGCATATCTTGCACTAGCGGGAAAAGAAAAAGACACAATCATAACAAGCGATGGTTCCACTCTGCTAGGGGCTGATGATAAGGCTGGGGCTGCAGAGATTATGACTACCCTAGAGTTTTTTGTAGCACATCCAGAAATAAAACATGGTCAAATAGAAGTAATATTTTCTCCTGATGAAGAAACAGGTCATGGCATGGATAAAGTTCCGCTAAACTTATTGCAATCTAAATTTGCATATACAGTAGATGGTGGGCATTTGGGCGAGCTAGAAAAAGAATGTTTTAATGCCTTTAAGAGTGATGTGGTTTTTACAGGAAAAAGTAAACATACAGGAGATGCTCGTCCAGATATGGTTAGTGCCATAAGTATGGCCTGTGCCTTTGTGAACGCTTTACCTCATCATCAGCAGCCAGAAACCACAGATGGCTATATGGGATTTTATTCCCCCCAGAATATAAATGGTACTATAGAAGAAGCCACTGTTAGCCTTATATTGCGAGATTTTACAAAAGACGGTATTCAAGAAAAATGCAAAATGGTAGAATTGATTGCAGATACAACGGCTAAGATTTATGGGGGCAGTGTAAAAGTAACTCACACCAAGCAATACTTAAATATGAAAGAAGAATTAGATAAAAATCCTTTAGTTGTTCAAACTCTTGTTAATGCTTATAGCAATGCAGGTGTTAGTGCAAACTTTGTTCCCATACGAGGCGGAACAGATGGTTCTCGCTTAACAGAAATGGGAATACCAACACCGAATATTTTTACAGGTGGGCATAATTATCATTCCCGCTATGAATGGGCAAGCCTTAGTCAGATGATACGCACTACAGAAGTGCTTATTCAGCTTGCTACGCTATGGGCTAATAAGTAAGGGGAAAATATGTACGAATATCATATAGAAGGGGGCTTTCCTATAAAGGGAACTCTTACGGCAAGTGGCAATAAAAATGCAGCTCTTCCGTGCATTGCCGCAGTTCTTCTTACAACGGAGCCTGTTATACTAAGGAATATTCCAGAAATAGAAGATACGCATGTAATGATTCGCATTTTGCAGGCTCTAGGGGTTGGCGTAGAGCAGGTGGAAGAAAACGTATGGAAGTTTGATGCCGCAGATATTTCTTCTAGCACAATCCCGCAGGACTTGAGCCGCAAAATTAGGGCAAGTATTCTTTTTGCAGGACCCCTTGTTGCTCGCACGGGAAGAGCCATTATGCTTCCTCCAGGTGGTGATGTTATAGGGCGCAGAAGATTAGATACTCACTTTTTAGCCCTTACAGAATTAGGAGCGAGAGTTTCTACAAATGGTAAGTTCGAGTTCATTTCAAATAAACTAGTGGGGGCAGATTTATTTCTTGATGAAGCCTCCGTTACTGCTACAGAAAATGCAATAATGGCAGCCGTTCTTGCAGAAGGTGTAACGGATATAACAAATGCCGCAAGTGAGCCGCATATTCAAGATTTATGCAATATGCTAAATGCTATGGGGGCAAAAATCTCTGGCATAGGTAGTAATATTTTGCATATAGAAGGTGTAAAAAAACTAAATGGCACAGATTTTACTATAGGTCCAGACTTTATGGAAATTGGCTCCTATATAGGACTTGCTGCTGCTACAAAAGGATGTATTACGATAAAGGGTGTAAAGGAGCGTGATATGCGTCCTTTGCGTACTGCCTTTAATAAACTTGGAATTCGCTGGGATATAGAAGGGGATATTCTTACTGTTGAGCAAGGGCAGTCTATGAAAGTGAATACTGATTTAGGCGGAATGATACCAAAGATAGATGATAGCCCTTGGCCTGGTTTTCCGCCAGATTTAACTTCCATTATGACTGTAGTTGCCACTCAAGTAGAAGGCACTGT
>CAJOPO010000260.1 GCA_905236315.1 uncultured Treponema sp. | reverse complement strand
TCCCCAAGACGAATTATTACAGTTGCAACATAATATGATTTTGGGGATAATCCTAGCGTTATTATTTGTGTTGCTGATAGCTATAATCTGCATAAATATATTTTCTCTTTCAATAATAAATCCTCTGCAAACTCTTTCTATTGCAACTTCACATATTGCGCGTGGTGAATTAAACACGCAGATTGCTTTTGAGTCTGATGATGAAATAGGTGAACTTGCAAACAGTATAAGAAAGATTTCTGTAGAACTAAAGGAATATATAAGCCATATAAGAGCGCAAGCCTATAAAGATGCCATGACAGGCACAAATAATAAAGCTGCCTATATTGATAAAACAAAGGTGTTAGAAAAGCGCATTTCTGATGGAATAGAAGACTTTACAATCTTTGTGTTTGATATAAACGGCTTAAAGCGTATGAATGACACAAAGGGGCACGAACTAGGCGATATGCTTATAAAAGATGCTGCTGCCGTTTTGCGTTCTGTGTTTAATGAAGAAGATGTATTCCGCACGGGTGGAGATGAATTTGTAGTTTTAACAGGAAGCCTTTCTGATGAAGAAGTTAAGGCTATATTTGATAAGTTTAATAAGCAAATAGATTCTTTTAATGCTAATAACGACCAATATAGTGAAAAACTTGCAATTTCAAAAGGTTATGCTACTTTTGATAAAGCCTTAGACAAAGACTTTAAGTCTGTTTTTGCTCGCGCAGATGAAGCTATGTATAATGACAAGGAAGCCTATTATAAAGAACACGAAGACCAAAGGCGAAAGTAGAGAACTAGGGAGAGGGAGGTTCTTCTTGGGTTATTTTCCTTTGCTGTTTGCGTAGACACTAGCTTTTGCAAGGAAGCTTTCAACCATTTCGTCTTGTGCGAAGTATTCTTGGTGCCATTTTGTGTAGTCAAAACGCTCTCGTTGGACAGCGGCGATAAAATACTCAGCTTCAATACTTTTGTTGTCATAAGGGCGGTTGTTAAGGTAAACTTTCATAGGCTCATTGTATCATATTTCTTGTGTTTTTGCACTCCCCTACTTCTATCTTCTATTTCCTATCGTCTAATTTCTAACTTCTAATGTCTATCTCCTATTTTCTATTTTTTTTAATGATTTTTTTTATAACTTGCTATATACTTAATAAGTAGGGTTACAAATGAAAGAGCAAAATAATGATTATCGTCGTACAGTGCTTGTTGTTGATGATGAAGCTGTAAATAGACAAATATTAGGAGCCATCTTAGATACAGAATATGAAGTCCTATATGCAGAAAATGGGCATGAAGCATTAGACCAAGTAAATGCACACAAAGAAACTCTCTCTCTTATACTGCTAGACTTGCTAATGCCAGAAATGGATGGATATAAAGTTATAGAAACATTGCGTTCTGATGACGATTTTAGAAAGATTCCTATAATAGTGCTTACCTCCGAAAAGAGTGCGGAAGTAAAGAGTTTGCAAATGGGCGTTGCAGACTTTCTTTCTAAGCCCTATGATTTGCCAGAGGTTATTTTAGCGCGTGTACGCCATTCCATAGAACTTTTTGAAAATGAAACAATCATAAAGGCTACAGAAAACGATGTTCTTACAGGACTTTATACAAAAGAGTTTTTCTTTGAGTATGGACATCAAATAGACCTTCATCATCCAGAAATGGCTATGGATGCCGTTGTTATAAACTTTAACCGCTTTCATTTACTTAATGAATTATACGGACGAAGCTTTGGAGACACTGTGCTTTGCACTATTGCAGCAGGAGTGCGCCTTATTGCAGAAGAAGCAGGGGGGATAGCTTGCCGTTACGATGCAGATTCTTTCTATTTATATATACCTCATCACTGGAATTATGATAAGCTCTTAGACAGAATTATGTCTAGCCTTATGGAAGTATTAAAGGCTCCAGAGATACGTTTAAGAATGGGAGCCTATCCTGATATTTATCGCTCTGTTACGCTAGAGCAGCGTTTTGATAGAGCCTTGCAAGCCTGTAATTCTTTACGTAATCAGTTTACCACTTCTTTTGCCATTTATGATATGAAAATGCACGAAAAAGAAGTATATGCTGCCCGCCTATTAAGCGACTTTGATACTGCACTAAAGAAAGGTCAGTTTAAAGTGCTCTATCAGCCCAAGTTTAATATAAAAGGAAAGACTCCAGCCTTATGCAGCACAGAAGCATTGTGTAGTTGGCAGCATCCAGAGTTTGGAAGAGTTAGACCAGATGCTTTTATTCCTTTGTTTGAAAAAAATGGTCTTATCCAAAAGTTAGACCGCTATGTATGGCGCAAGGCTGCCGAGCAGATGAGCATTTGGAAAAAGGAGTTAGATTTTGTTATTCCTGTTTCTGTAAATGTTTCTAGGGTTGATATATATGATGCTAATATGGTGCAGTTCTTGCTTGATACTGTAAAAGAGTTTAATATAAACCCTGCAAGCTACTTATTAGAAATAACGGAGTCTGCCTATACTGATAATTCCAAGCAGATTATAGAAGTTGTAAACAGACTTAGAAAGGAAGGCTTTAAGGTAGAAATGGACGACTTTGGTTCAGGCTATTCTTCTTTAAATATGCTTACTACCTTGCCTATTGATGCCTTAAAAATGGATATGGCATTTGTGCATAATATTGCTGCAGAAAATAAAGAAATGCACATGGTAGAGCTTGTAATAGACATTGCAAAGTTCTTAAAAGTTCCTGTCATTGCAGAAGGTGTTGAAAGTAAAGACCAATATGAACTTTTAAAGAAAGCAGGCTGTGATATTATACAAGGATTTTATTTTTCTCGTCCTATAGCCCCAGAAGACTTAGGTACATTAATAAAGAAAGGAATAAGAGTATGATTACAATAGACACATTAAAAGACTTTGGTGCAGATGTTCAAGATGGAGTTGCACGTTGCTTAAATAAGGAAGATTTTTATTTAAAGATGGTTAATATGGGAATGAACGATGCTCATTTTGACGCATTAGGAAAGGCTTTGCAAGAGAAAGACTTTGAAAGTGCTTTTGAAGCAGCCCATGCGTTAAAAGGCATATTGGGAAATCTAGCCCTCACTCCCATACTAAAGCCTGTAACAGAAATAACGGAGCACTTGCGTGCAAAAGAAGATATAGATTATGCTCCGTTATACGAAGAAATACAGGCTCAGCATAAAAGGCTTCTTGCACTAGCATAATTAGTGAGGCTTCATTTCTTCTATCATATTCATTATAGGAATACGCTCTCTGTCTGGCAAAGAATCTAGACTTTCTATAGTCTTTGCATATTTGTGAAATTTATGTAAATCCTCTTGAATTATATCTTTTTGACTAGTAGGGTTCTTTCCTGTAACGAGGTATTCCACAGGTACCTTTAGGGAAGACGCTATGCGTAGTGCAAGGTCTACTTGGGGTATACTAGCACGCTTTAGTCCTGTTCCGATTGTAGATACATCAAATCCCGCTTCTGCCGCTAACCATTTACGTGTTTTACCTTGATATTCAAGTTCATCAACAACAACACTCCAGAAATTCATAAGAAGATTTTAATTTACAAATGTCAATAAGACTTGAATTTATTGCAAATGTCCGATATTATAAAAAATCGGACAAACGCAATTTTGACTACAATTAATTGCACTTGTCCATAAAAAATAGTGCGAGAGTGTAAAATGAATCATTACCCACTGAACTATATTGTTTGTATTATTAATCTATTGCTTATACCTACAATTTCCCTTTTTATATATGCACGCTTAAACAATATTCAATACAAGTGGAATATGGATTTTGTTATAAAATATTCTATTAATATAGTTTGTAATTTTATTCTCACTCATATCTTCGTTGTGTTCTTTAGGCATATTAACAAAACTGTTTACGTGGACGGTAGTACTTATACATTTCTTGCTATTATTGTAGCCTGCTTTCTAGGCTTTGCAGCGGATTTTCTTAATAAAAGCACAAAGATGTCTAATACAGATGTAAATAACACTACAGAGGAAGAAAAATGATTTATAACATTATAATAATGCCTCTTGAAGTTGTTTTTGATTGGATATTCAATTTTATATTAAATAAACTACCTCAGTTTGGCATTATAGGAGCCATTGTAGGTTTGAGTCTTGTAGTAAATATTCTAGCACTACCCTTGTATAACATGGCAGATAGATTACAAGAAGAAGAAAGAGAAAAACAAAAAAGCATGGAAAAATGGGTAAAGCATTATAAAAAGACCTTTAAGGGAAACGAACAGTTTATGATGCTTTCTGAATTATATAGGCAGAATAACTATCACCCTATCTATGCCCTGCGTACTACCTTTTCCATATTAATTCAGTTGCCATTCTTTATTGCAGCGTATCATTACCTGAGAACAAACACTATCTTAAACGATGTGGGCTTTTTGTTTATAAAAGATTTATCAAAGCCTGATAATCTATTTTGCTTAAAGGGCGGAGAAAATCCTTTTTATTTTAATATTTTGCCATGCATTATGACGGCAATAAACTGCATAAGCGGAACAATTTATACAAAGCACGCTCCTTTAAAAGAAAAATTACAAGTATATGTTTTAGCCCTTGTTTTTCTTGCCCTGCTATATACATCTCCTAGTGGACTTGTAATCTACTGGACACTAAACAATATATTTTCACTTATAAAGAACTTTATACAAAAGGTGCCTCATAAAATAT
>CAJOPO010000259.1 GCA_905236315.1 uncultured Treponema sp. | reverse complement strand
TGTTGTAAGTCGCGCTATTATAGCGACTTACAACTTGCAGGAACCTCGAAAAACTTTCTGAAAGGGAGTTTTTCGAGGTTCCCATATATAAAACACTTATAAAAGCCTATTAACTAAATAGACTACGCAAGCATCTTATACCCTGCTTTTTCTATAGCCTTAGATAATTTTTTATCATCAACTGCTTTAGAAAAACTTATTACCGCTTCCCCTTTTTCGTGATTAGGGGTGGCACTTTCTATTCCCTTTATCTCTTCAAGAGCCTTTTTTACAGTTGCTTCACAATGAGAACACATCATACCTTCAATTTTAATCGTCCTTGTTTGCACATCAGCCATAGCCTTATCCTCCGTATTCTGTAAGTTAATATTTGATTTTATTTTTTTATCATATTTAGGATTGTGAACATTTAACATATTAAGCCTAAGGGCATTTGTTACCACGCAAAAGCTAGAAAGGCTCATTGCAGCAGCCCCTATCATAGGATTTAGAGCAAGCCCAAACGCCTTATAATATGCCCCTGCTGCAACAGGAATAAGAATTACATTATAGAAAAAAGCCCAGAATAAATTCTCATGAATATTTTTTAGTGTTGCCCTACTAAGCCTTATGGCAGCACTAACATCTGTTAAATGACTATTCATAAGAACCACATCAGCTGCGTCAATGGCAACATCAGTTCCCGCCCCTATGGCAATGCCAGTGTTTGCACGTGTAAGAGCAGGCGCGTCATTTATGCCGTCCCCCACCATAGCCACGCTTGCGTTCTGTTGTAGGTCACGAATAACGGCTTCTTTACCATCGGGCAAAACGCCTGCAATTACCTTATCAACTCCAACCTGTTTACCAATAGCTAGGGCAGTGCGCTCGTTATCTCCTGTTAGCATAACTACAGAAATGCCCATATTACGCAATTCTTTTATAGCTTTAGGAGAGTCTTCTTTTATTACATCTGCCACAGCGATAAGACCTAGCAGTTTTGTTCCTTGCACAAAGGCAAGTGGCGTTTTACCTTGTAGGGCTAACTCTTTAGCCTTATCTAGCATTTCAGAAGAAATATTTATCTTGTCTGCGATAAACTTTACACTGCCACCATAAAGTTCTTCCCCTTTTTCAGTCTTTGCACAAAGTCCGTTTCCTGGTAAGGCTTCAAAGTCGCTAACATTATTTGCTTTTAGATTTTTTTCTTGTGCATAGGCTAAAATTGCACGTGCTAGTGGATGTTCACTCTTAGCTTCTAAGTCTAGTGCATACTGCAAAAGGTCTATTTCGCTTTCTTCTTTTGTAGGAATTACATCTGTAACCTGTGGCTTTCCACTAGTTATTGTACCTGTTTTATCTAATACAACAATTTGAGTTCTACCTGCTTGCTCTAGGGATGCAGAGGTCTTAAACAGTATTCCGTTTTTAGCTCCCATTCCGTTTCCTACCATTATGGCAACAGGAGTTGCAAGCCCTAAGGCACAGGGGCAGCTTATAACAAGAACCGCTATTCCCCTAGAAAGAGCAAAACCAAAGTCCTTACCCAAAAGCAGCCATACTATTGTAGTTACAAGGGCAATGCCTATAACAGCAGGAACAAATATGCCACTTACTCTATCTGCAATCTTTGCAATGGGAGCCTTTGTAGCCGCTGCATCGCTTACCATTTGAATAATCTGTGATAAAGTAGTATCTTCTCCTACACGAGTAGCCTTGCACACAAGAAAGCCGTTTTCGTTAATTGTAGCAGCACTCACAAGGCTTCCTTCTTGTTTATCTACAGGTATGCTCTCTCCTGTGAGGGCACTTTCATTTACAGAAGAGCTTCCTTCTAGCACAATGCCATCTACAGGAATACTTTCTCCCGGTTTTACAATAAAAATATCATCTTTATGAACGTCTTGAATATCAACAACAAAATCTTTGCCGTCTTTTCTTATAGTTGCAGTTTTAGGAGCTAGTTTTAGTAAGCCCTTTAGAGCATTTGTGGTTTTACCTTTAGAAAGGGCTTCTAGCAGTTTACCTACTGTTATAAGTGTAACAATCATTGCAGCACTTTCAAAGTAGAACTCATGCATATAAGCCATAGCAGCCGCTGAACCACTTTTTATCTGCGCATCCGTCATTGCAAAAAGTGCCCAAGTGCTATATAAAAAAGACACACCGCTACCTAATGCTACAAGGGTGTCCATATTAGGCGCGCCACCAAATAAGGAGCGAAAACCGCTTATAAAGAATTTTTGATTAATAATCATTACTATTGCAGCAAGTAATAACTGCAAAAGCCCCATTGCAATATGGTTTCCATAAAAAAAGGAAGGGAGAGGAAAGCCTAGCATTGTGTGTCCCATGCTAACATACATAAGAAGGCACAAAAATCCAAGAGAGCAGATGAGTCTTTTCTTTAAAATGGGAGATTCTTTATCTTTTAGGGAGTCTTCTTTTTGGGCTACAGAACTTGATGATGCACGAGATAAGTCAGCTGTTTTTTGCATGGGAGAGACTCCATAGCCTGCTTTTTCTACGGCCTTAATAATGGCTTCTTTAGAAGCAGTTCCTTCTACTCCCATAGAATTTGTTAGTAAACTTACAGCACAAGAAGTAACGCCAGGCACTTTACCAACGGCTTTTTCTACTCTAGCTTGGCACGCTGCACAACTCATGCCAGTAACGGCAAACTGTTCCATTTACTACACCCCTTTCACTAAATCTATGGAAGAAACCTTATACGCTCCCGCACTTTCTACAGCAGTGCGTAGTTCTTCGTCTTCAAATTTTCTACCCATTTGGACGGTTGCTATTCCTTTTTTATAGTTCACCTTTGCAGCAAGTCCTTCTATATTGTTTAGGGCATTTTGAACCTTTGCGCTACAACCATTGCACTTCATACCTGTTATATGGATAACCTTTTTTGCAACGCAAGGAACATCTAGTTTTTTATTTTCTACTATAGTAGAATTACCTCCGCCACAACAGCCACCTTCACCCTTAAAATGTTTTACTGTGCTACGAATAGCTAGAGCAATCAGTAAAACAATAATTGCTATAACAATGACATTTGCCATACTTAGCACCTATTTCATCATTTTGTAAAGGGCAATCATAAGGTCATCAATTACTTCGTCATTGCCCTCTCGTATGTTTTCTGCCACATAAGTATGTAAATGCACAGAAAGTAATTCTTTGTTAAAAGAATTTAGCGCGGCATTTACGGCTGATACCTGTAGCATAATGTCTGGACAGTTTACATCTTTTTCCATCATTTTTTTTATGCCACGCACCTGTCCTTCTATTCTGCTTAGGCGGTTAATAAGGCTTTTATATTCTTCTCTTGTGAGGATTGGTGTTTCTTCTTGAGCTGTATCAGTTTGTGGTTGTGTTAAATCGTTTTCGTTTTCTTCTTGCATAATAGACCTCTTAAAAAGCATGGATTTAATTATTTTCTTCTTTTAATATATAGCCCCATAAGGTATAAAGTCAAGAGATACAAGTAAACAGACAGGAAAATGGATTTTTTTCTTGTATAACAAACGGATTTGCTCAGAGCTAACGCTCTTCGCTTTATTTATGTGAGGAAGGGTTAAGATTTGTATATGTCGGTATAAGTGACGTATACACGTCAGTGTGTGCGACGTGTACATGTCGGTGGAGGTGACGTGTACACGTCGGTACGTTCCCCCCCTTGTTAGAACTTAAGAGATAGAACTTAGAATTTAGAGGCTAGCGTCTAAATTCTGGAGATGTTACGAAATGTATGCTATATTCAGCAAGTCATTCTGAACGAAGTGAAGAATCTATCGAATCTTAGCGGAAATCTGCGAGA
>CAJOPO010000258.1 GCA_905236315.1 uncultured Treponema sp. | reverse complement strand
GATGGAACTAAAACCTCAAATGTTTCATTTAGCAGATATGCCAGATGCAAATTCTGAATTTGATAGTCATCTGCATCTAGGGCAAGGGAAACTAGAATTAGAGAAATTAGCAAAATTTCTTAGTGTTGATGCTAAAGTTAGTTTAGAAACTGCAAAAAATAGTAAGACTTCTTTAGAAGATTTTATAGATGATTGCAAATTTGTTAAAAGAAACATTCTCTTAGCAACATAAAAGCTTCAGCCTTTTTGAAACCAACATTACTACCTCTAAAATTCCCTAAACTTTCCAAAGCTTCGCTGCTTCTTGGATGGGGATATATCGTGTTCTCGCTTCTATAACATTTCATACCTTCTATTTTAGCATTTAAAGTATCTGTAACATCAAAATAAACATTTGGCTTAAAAGGTTCTGAATAGTTATAATTCCATTCGGTACTACTAGGTGTTTCAAAAGAATAAATTCTCTTTACAAAATAATTTCCTGTAGGTCGACAAGCAGTCAAAACAGCTTCACAAGTAAGTCTATGATCTATATTTAAATCACCATGATGATGAGTAAAAATAGTATCAGGTTTATATTTTTCAACATATTGAGAAACTACTTTTATAATATCTAGCAAATCAACTTCATCCATTCTATTGTCTGGAAAATCACAAAAATCAATACTACTATATCCCACAATTTTAGCAGCTTTCAAAGCATCAGCTCTAAGTTCGTTCAATTCACTAAAATTAGCTTCAGATCTTGTTTTCGCTCTAGATGTAATTCCTTCAGCTAAAATAACGGCATGTATTTCTTTTCCCATATTAGCTAATTTTCTTATAGTTCCACCTAAACCTAACAATTCGTCATCTGGATGAGCTGCAACAACTAATATTTTTTCCATTGATATTATCTCCTCGTTATATTAACTTCTGCTGTTAAATTTTCTTGTTCAAGTTTCGCATTTTTAAAATATATCCTTAAGTCTCCAACATCTTTATAAGCAGTTGGATATCCTTCACCATCTAACATACGAATATAATCATATAATTGTCTAGTAGACAATCCTTCTGGAATTTCACTTTGAGAAGGTTTTCTTCTTTTAAAAACAACAGCTTCACCTTCTTGTTTATGAGGAACAAGCTCTTCATTTATAAATCGTGGAATCATAGTAAAAAAGATAATTTCTGAAACCTTGGATAAAATATCAGCAACATTCCCTTCGCTTATATTTACATTGTATTTAAAATAGATAGGACCAGTATCTAGCCCTTCTTCAACCTTTATTGCAGATATTTTTGTATCATAGATACCCCTTACTATAAGATTTTGCAAAGGGCTACCACCTCTTCCAAAAGGTAAATCTGTCATGTGAAAGACTACAGAGTCAAAAGATTCAAAAATCTCATTAGGAATAATCCAAGACCAATGAGGGAAAAATATATATTTAGGCTTTATTTTCGATAAAAAATCTAATGTCAGTTCTTCTTTTTTACTAATCAAATAAAATTTTTCTTTAGGAAACTTTTTTTCTAATTTTTTAAAGTTTTCTATATTCCAAGATTTGGTTGTCGCAACTAAGTAATTCATTTATTTCTCCCTATTAAAGCTTTAACTCAAACTGCTTAAAAACTTCATTATAACCACAATTTTCAAAACACTTTTCAGAAGCAATATTTCCTTTTTTTACTTGTCCTACCAAAATTTTAACATATCGGAAATGTTCAGATATTTTTTTACAAGCAAGAGAAAGCATAGATTTTCCATAGCCTTTCCCTCTCATTTCTGGAGCAATACTATAATCTATATAGGCCTTTTCGTCTTCGATTGTAAAACGGATTTGCCCAATAGGAATATCATCTTTCATAAAGATATACTGAACCTGATTAGTATCATTTATCAATTTACTAAACCATTTTTTATGTTCTTCAAATAATATAGGTTTAGTATTAAAAGCGTTATTTCTGACTTCTTTATCATTTGCCCAAGTAAATAACAAATCTATATCTTTGGGTTCAACTAATCTTAAATAGAATACATTTTCTACTTTGTTCATACTTTAATATCCTTATCAAATTTTATTTCTCAATTCTCTAATTTCTCATTAAATTATCGTTAGTAATAATTCACCTCTCACCTTAACTATATTGTCATTAATTTTTTCATATAAATAAAACATTGAAACTTATATAAAAACAACATCTTTTTTATTATAATATTATTTATAATAAAAACAAAATATAATAATATAGGATGACACAAAAACTATTTCATAATCTATCATAAAAAAATAATATTATTTTTGTTACATAAACAATCTTTTTGATAGATTATTCTTTGCCGAAGTAATAGAATATATATATGATTTATAATCAGGAAGGCACAAAATATGGCTTACATTATTCCTTACGGACACCAAAACATAACAGACGAAGATATTGCTGCAGTAGTAAAGGTTCTTAAAGCTGATTACATAACACAAGGACCTGTTGTTGAAGAATTTGAAAACTCTGTTTGTAAAAAAGTTGGTTCAAAATATGGTGCTTGTTGTACAAATGGAACTTCCGCTTTACATTTAGCAATGATTGCCGCTGGCGTCAAAGCAAACGATAGAGTAATCGCTCCAGCAATTACTTTTTCTGCCTGTGCCAATGGCGCAAAATTTTTAGGTGCTGAAATTTTATTTGCTGATATTGAT
>CAJOPO010000257.1 GCA_905236315.1 uncultured Treponema sp. | reverse complement strand
TAAGGCACTAGACCACTTTGAATAATGCGCTCTGTACCGCTTCCGTCATCAAGAGTTTCTACATAAAGCATTTCGCCTTGTGGATTTCTGTCCACCTTTATAATCTTTGCTACACGTAAATCTATGTTTTCATTATAAAAAGCGATTTGGTCTTCTGCCTTATTTGACTTAGGCTTTTCCTCTGTTTTAGGCACTTCTTTCTTTTCTGTAACAGGGGCAGCGTCATTTGATTCGTTATTCATTAAGAACTCTAAATCAACTTCACCTGCAACACAGGGAACTGTTACCTGCCAGTTTTCTAATACTTGTGGGTGTATTTCTCCAAAAATACCAGCTTTTTTGCCCTTTATCATAATGTAAGCCTGTCTTCCTTGAATAAAACGAGGGTCATCGCTTTCTTGCACTTCATATTTTTGGTCAAGATAATAAAGCAAGGTGCTTACTTCGCTTGCTGCATCATTAAAGTTTGCATTATTTGAACTTGTCAAAAATCCTAAACTCTGAATGGTGCGAGTGCCAGTGTTTTCTTCTGTATCATCAATGTAAGCAATTTTTCCCACTTCAAATATCTTGTGAGGATAAACTGCATTACCGCTCTGGCTTTCTGCTTCAAAAAGACTAGCGATTATAGAAGGTCTAATGAACTGATAATTTTCGCTCATTGGGTTTGAAATCTCTATAACATCTTTACCGTCTATGCCCATCTTTGTAATGTAGCTTTCTTTAGAACCTAAGTAGTTAAATATCATTTCTTGATAGCCCATACCAGCCATTATTTCTTTCACTTTGCGGCTATATGTAGTTATGGGCAATAGGCGACCTACTGTAAAGTCATTAGGACTTTCTGGCTCAAAGAAATCTAAATCCATACCTATCATAACGTCTTCTATAACGTCAACTTCATGCAAAAAGTCATTACGATATGGAGCGGGCTTTACAGTAAAGGTTTCATCATTTACTGTAACGTTATTTCCCATGCGTTCAAGTGCTTCTTTTGCTTGTTGGACGTTTAAACTTACGCCTAGCTTTTTATTTATTGCGCTTAAATGTGCATCGGTTGTTTTTTGGAAGTAGTATGGAGTTACAACATCTTTTCCAAAGCCTGTATCATATTCATGATGAACTTTTACAGGTAGAATGGTATAGCCTGCATCAAAGAAATCACAGGCTACTATGTTTGCCGCAAGCATAAGATTTTCCATGTTGTCGCCAGTTAATTCTATGAGTAAGTCTTTATCTCCCACTTCTATTTGACCCAAACTTGCACTGTTTATTATGGGAGCCATACTTAAAACTTCACCCTTGTTATCTACTAAAAGGGGATATTTTGCACAGTCTTTTAGAATCCAGCCATAATCTTTTCCTTTAGGGTGATGCTCTACAATATGTCTTAAAGTCTGCTTTTCAGTTTCTTGTAGGGGAACAAAAGAAGCAGTATCTGGGTCGACTGCTGTTTGGTGAATAGGCCATTCTACTTGAGCGGCTCTATATACGCCCATAGAAATGCTTTTTCTTTTGCGTCCAAAGTTCCAGCATAGTTTTTCTTGTGTCTGCATAATGTCTATAAGCATGGGGTCGTCTATGGGCTTTCCGCTTATTACAAAGGCAACAAGATAGGGACGAATATCTTTTAAGTCTGCTTGTACGTCTATATAACGATTTGCAGTATCTTTTAAGTTTCCTTCTGTAGAAAGAAAAGAAGAATAATCAGAGTGAGCAGCTCCTTCATATTCTCTAAGGCAACGCGCTATACCGCCTGTAGACCATAGGTCAGGGCGATTAGTATCGTTTAGTTCTATTTTGATTGTTCGCTTTTCTTGTGGGTCAGAAGGATTGGGCTTTTCGTCTAATTCAGCTTTTGCATGAGTTAATTTTTTTTCAAATAAATCGTTGTATTCGTATTTTTTCCCGACTAGATTAAAGAATAAATTTTCGTTAACTTCTACTTTTGGCATGATAACCTCTTACTTTGTATATTTAGTTACTCCCCTAATATTTTAATGAAAAAAACTCTAGTAAATCAATAGTTGCGGCATTATATTTTATGGAAAGTGAGTTTTTGGGAGGTGTTACGAAATGTATGCTATGTTAAGCGTGTCATTCTGAACGAAGTGAAGAATCTGTGCAATGTTAGCGGAAACCCGCAG
>CAJOPO010000256.1 GCA_905236315.1 uncultured Treponema sp. | reverse complement strand
TTTATCCTCTGGATGTAATGCTTGATACAAGAGCAAGATATTGTGCCTATCGGAAAACAGACTTGTAAATATGCTATCTTTCGCCTTTCTCTTTGGTCGCTTCTCATCCATATCTACATTTTATTGCATATAATACCATTTAGCAATACTTTCTCTCCCTCAGTAGAAAAACAACTTTTTTGAGAAAAATTAAAAATTACTGTGCAAGCTCTTCCCAGCGTGCATAGGAAGTTTCTAGTTTGGCAGAAAGTTCAGCGTAGTTTTTTCCTGCTTTTGCAGATGTTTCATAATCACTAGAAGCCATATCCTGTTCAAGCTGTTTTTGTTTTTCTTCCAACTCTGCAATAAGACTTTCTAGTTCAGATAATTCTTTTTGTTCCTTAAAGGTGAGTCTTTTCTTTTGTTCACTCTGCCTTGTGGTATTTGTTGTAGGTTTTGCAGTTTCCTTTTTGGTAGTAAGGCTTTCTTTTTGCTTTAACTCTCTATATTGAATATATTCACTACACTTTCCTACATAACCTGTAACACTACCATCATCTTCTAAAATAAAAAGAGTATCTGCAACCTTATCCATAAAATAGCGGTCATGGCTTACTATTAAAAGGCAACCCTTAAAGCCCAATAAGAACTGCTCTAGTATATTCATCGTAAATATATCAAAGTCATTAGTAGGTTCATCTAGTATAAGAAAATTAGGATTAGAAAGAAGCAAGCGCACTAAAAATAAACGCTTCTTTTCTCCGCCACTTAAACTATTTACTGGAGAATGTTGTATCTTACCCGTAAAGCCGAATTGCTCCAAGAATAGAGAAGCAGATAAAGAACTGCCATCATTCATTTGTACAACTTCGGCAGCTTCTTTTACATAGTCCAAAACAGAAATATCAGTATCACTAAAGTGTGGGTTTTGCTCATAATATGCAATGGAAGTATTTTGCCCCACATCAACGCTTCCAGAATCTGGACTAATGCGACCCGTAATTATATTTAGCAGAGTAGACTTTCCTGAACCATTATCCCCAAAGATACCAATCTTTTCGCCCTTGTTAAACCTATAACTAAAGTCATTTAAGACAAAAACCTTTTCATTCTGCTTTTGCCTTTGGGTGCCTTTTATAAAATGCTTGCTTATGGAATTAAGTTCTAGCACCTTGCCACCAAGTCTGCGTCCCGCAACTTCAAAAGTAAATCCTTTCTCTTCTTTAAACTTTTCACGGTTTATAAGTGCCATATCATGCTGAATACGAGCTTTTGCCTTTGTTCCACGCGCACAAGGTCCACGCTCTAGCCAATCACGTTCAAAGCGCAAAACACTTTCTATGCGTCGCTCGGTATTTGCTTCTATCTGCGCTTCGGTTTCTTTTTTTTCTAAATACTGTGAATAGTTACCTGTATAAAGTTTTACGCGCCCCCTATCTAATTCATAAATATGATTACACACAGCATCTAAAAAATAGCGGTCATGAGTTACCATAAGCACGCTACGCTTTGTTTCTACAAGGTATTGTTGTAGCCAATAAATTGTAGAAATATCAAGATGATTAGTGGGTTCATCTAAAAGAAGTAGTTTGGAGTCTTCTACAAGAACCTTTGCAAGTGCCACTTTTTTTATCATGCCACCAGAGAGTTCGCCCATCTTTTGTTCCAGATTCTGTATGCCTAGCACAGAAAGAATGGAGCGCACTTGGGCTTCATAGTTCCATAAATCACCAGAATCCATTTTTAGCGTAAGGGAATCAAATTCACTTTGTAAAGAGGCCGTTACACCGTTTTGCATACGAGCGCAAACATCTTCATACTCTCTTATTATCGCTAACTTAGAGGAAGGATAATCTTCTGTGGATTTAAATATATGCTCGTTTATTGTATCTTCTTTTTTATAAGAAGGATTTTGGGGCAGAAATGAAACTCCTGCATCTTTGTTTATTACAATGCTCCCTTCATCATGCTGCAAAACACCTGCAATGGTATTTAGCATGGTGCTTTTTCCTGTTCCATTGCGGCCGATGAGAGCAACTTTGTCGCCTTCATCTAACCCAAATGTTACTTGTGTAAAGAGAGGCTTTTCTCGTCCTATTTTTGCAAGGTTATTTATCGAAAGAAGATTTACAGAACTCATAAAATAATATCATCAAATAGTTGTTGGCAAAACATTACGAACATCAAGGCGACCGTCTGTTAAAGGGGCTTCATATCTTTTTCCTTGATAATAAAGTGCTACATTCTGGCAATGCTTAGTTCCTGTTGGAGTATATATAAGGGCACTGTCTAGCTTGCCACTGCTCCAAGTAATGTCTATTCGTAGATTACCACAAAGATATGCTCCTTTTAAGGAACCGCTCTGGCAGTCTGCATTCAAGCACGGCAGCAAGTTTACAGCTACAAGGCGACCTTCCATATTGCTTTCTACAATTTCTCTTGTAATGTTATATAGCGACAAAAGAGAAGTATAAAAGATTTTATCAGCGCAAGGGGCAGTAAAATCTATTTTGGAAAGAGGATAAGTATCTTGCTCTGGAGAATTATCCTTTTGTGATAAAATATCTTCTATGCAAGGGATTAAGTTCTTGCATTTTATAATATAATTCTCACTTTCTGATTTTTCTAAAATAGATATCGCTTGCAAGGTTGAGCGTAAAAGGAATAAAAGAGAGTTTAACTGTTCTACAGTAAGCTTTTGTAAATCTAAATTATATTCTGCAAAGAAATTACATGCTTTACAAAGTGGCTTTAAGTTCTTTTTAAGAACTTTTGTGTCTAAAGTATATTCATAAAGACTTATTGCAAAAGGTGCTAGATAAGAAAGCCCCATTGGTAGAAAGTCTGCTTCTTTTTTATCATCATAAGAAACAGATGATACACTATCTGCCCATAAGTCCGTTGCATTATGCGCTACAATGCCCTCTATTCCGTACATCTTTCGCGCAGTCATATGCCCTGTTTTACAAAAGCGTTTTAACAGTGTCGTAAAGGGCTTAGCACATTCAAAACTTCCGCAAACAAACATTGTACTAAACACAGAATATAATTCTGCATTTAAAGGGTAGCGTTCTTTGCCAGATAAAGTCCATAATCCACTTTTTACCGCAGGAAGTTTTCCTGGTAAGCGTAGGGCAGAAAGCATAAGATAGCGGGCATAATTCCATGTAAGTGTGTTTAGGATTTGAACACTAGAGTCTGATTTCAAAAGTTCATCCATACTTTTTGCTTTTTCTTTATCATCATTGCCTAAAGATAAGCTAACTTGTTTATAAAGAGGAGAATATTCTGCAATGTGGGCATTTCTTGCATTGGTATAAGTTCCACTACATGCAAAGCATAATTTTTTTAAGGCTTCATCTGCTGCCCAAGCTGCAAGGGAAGATGCAGAACGCGCTGTGCGGCCAAAACGAGAAGCATAGCCTTTGTTTCTAAAGGCAGTTTGTATATCCACATAAAGAGTTGCTTCGTCCGCTCCTTCTATAACTAAAGAACCACCTCTAACAATAATTTTTCCACCAGATGAGGAAGCTGTCATCATTGCACAAAAAGGAATGGCATTTAATGATTGAAGGGCTACCGTATCTTCTAGTGTGTATATTTTTGTATTGCTTGTGTTATATTCAAAGTGAGAAGTAAAATATATGCTTTTAGGGGTGGAAGCTTGAAAATGAAGCACTAAAACATCTAATGGAGAGGAAACAAAGGCTTCTCTTGTATATGTAACACTGCTTCCTCTTGTGTTTTTAGAAAAATATGCTGTACTAGGAGCTTGAGACTCTGCTGAAAAACTTGTTGTAACTATGGCGTTTTCCATATCAAGTTCACGGTGATAAACTGATACAGAATAATTTAAGCTAGAACTAGAGCTAGATGAATCTACTTTTTCATATTCTGATACGCGGCTTTCTGAAGTATAGTGGTCTATATGCAAGGTAGGAGCGGGGAGAGTGTATGTCTGCTCAGGGGGAAGCCCCATAACTGCTTCTTTTATAAGAGCAGTGGCTTCATCTATTTGTCCTTCATTTTCTAATTCATTTATGTACTCTAGGTTTTCTTTACAAGACGGATTATTTCGGTCTGCCATTGCACCAGACCAGATGGACTCTTCATTTAATTGAATGATTTCATGCCATGGAGAGCCATAAATAATTGCTCCTAATCGCCCATTTCCTAAGGGGAAGCCTTCTTCTGCCTTTTTTGCAGCACTTCTATACCATAATGTATTCATATTTAAATATTATATATAAAATAAAGTGCCTTTGTCTATTTATTCCTTTATATTAATCTATATTAATCCGTAAAAGATATATCAACTTTCGGTGGTGCTACAAAATGTATGTTCTACTCGTCCAAATTTCGACTTACTTTAGTGGATTTACAAAAAAAAGCGTAAAACCCTAAAATTTTATTTGCAATAAAAATAAGAGGAGTTATGCCATGAGCGAAAATACATCATTGTAAGATTCGAGTGTTTTCTCGGATATATCCTTTTCTCCCATAATTTTAGTATAGGGCATTAGTGGGGATTTGGCAAGGATAAAGATTTATTCTTGATAGAGACCGAACTCTTTTAATAGCTGTGTACAGTAGGCTTCATCTGTGGAAGCACGGCGTAAGTCTTCTATTCGATTTGCTGCAAATAGTTTATTGCTTAGAGAAAGTATTTCATTTCTTCCTTTAGAAAAGCCTTCTGCCTTGCCCTTAAGGATGCCAGCATTAAAGCCTTTTGTCTCTATTTGTGCAAATGCGTCATACATATTAATTCCTCCCCCATTCTTTGGTAGTGGTAA
>CAJOPO010000255.1 GCA_905236315.1 uncultured Treponema sp. | reverse complement strand
CAACTCGCAGGAACCTCGAAAAACTTTCTGAAAGGGAGTTTTTCGAGGTTCCCTAATAACAGAATCTATGCCCTTTGGTAAGACTGTGCCACATTCTATCATTGTACCATTTTTGTTAAAGCGTATGCTTACATTAGCGTCTAAGGGTACTCCATTTATTAATATATTGTTTCGTGTTAGCGTTGTGGGGTCAATGGGAACGTTAAACATAATGCGTATATTCTTTTTGGTTCCTTTTACTAAGACAACGGCAAAGTTTTCTTGTTTGGTTTTTGAATTCTTTTTATATATGGAGTCTGGTGAGCTATAAGATTGTTGGCTGTTATTATTGCTATTATTTCCGCCGTTATTAGAGGAACTTGAAGGTGGGGGAGAATTATTTCCCTCTCCGTGAAATTGTCCGCCAGCGGACTGTCCGCTATTGTTACTAGAATCCCCATGTCCACTGTTTCCGCCAAATGGTTCGGCAAAGCTAAGATTTGTCTGCATAGAGAAGACCAAAATAACGAATAGTATGAAAATACGAACTACACTCTTCATAATTTTAATATACTCCTTATGCTTTAATTTTTCAACAAGTCATCTTTTAATTGTAACAACTATATTTAAGATATTGTTACATTATTTTGATGTATTATCATATTTCTTCTTGCATAATTCTGCCATGAGACTTCTCGTTTATGTAAGCGACTGTGTAGCGAATTTGATTTATTTGTTTTCTTTCTTTTCATGTGTTCTTGCAATTTTTTAGAAAGTGTGCTAAAGTAATCATAGTTAACAAACTCATCTAAAACACGGCATATCACCTTTAGTCTACCTAGACACTCTTATCGCTCCTAACTAAATACTATTTACACTCTAAGAAAGTTTATATCTGTAATCTAATTAGATTATACTCCCTGATGTGTGTATATCACCTCACTTGATGTATAGTAAACATCACCTAAAATTAACAGTAGAATTTTATAAAAACATTTATTATACTTAACAGTCAACATAGGAGGCTTGTATATATGATAAATTTTGTAAGTGGCATAATCGCTTTTGTTGCAGGGCTTATTGTAGCAATTTTTCCTGCAGAAAGCATAAAAGTTGTTGTTATATTGTTGGGCATTGCTGCCACCATAAAGGGCTTATATGACCTTATAAAAGTGAGAGTTTTAACAGAGGATAGTTTTTTTAGGCGCACTGTAATTATACGTAGCTTAGGAAGCATAATAATAGGTTTGCTTGCAGTATTCCTTCCTATAGCAATGTTTAATACCGTACAAGCCATATTCCGCATAATGCTCTATATACTAGCCATTTATCTTATTTTGGCAGCAGGGGCAGAAATATATATGATAATGAAATTAGACGAAGCGGAAATTCCGAGTGCTCCTTTCCGTGCAGAAGCCATAGGCTCCATTCTTATAGCTATATTCTTATTCATACTTCCTGCTAACGTGGGCGTAATCATTGTTAGAGTAATGGGCATTGCAGTTGCAGTTTGTAGTGCTCTATACTCTCTTTATGCTTGGAGGCATAGAATAACAGTAATAGAGCCAGATTCTGTGCGCGATGATGTCGTTAGCACAAGCGATACGGAAGACACATCTTCACAAGATAATCAAGAAACTGTTAATTAACAAGGGGAAGAATTTTATGGCACATTGCATAGTACCACAGGCAGAAGAGATATTAGATAAAGAGTTTAAAGTATTGGATAAGGGCTTTGTGCGTCTTATTGACTACTATGGTAGTGATGAGCGCATTGTTCAAGCTGCAAGAGTGTCTTATGGAAACGGCACAAAAACAGTAAGCGAGGATGCTGCTCTTATAGATTACTTAATGCGCCACCAGCATACATCCCCTTTTGAACAAGTGGTGTTTACTTTTCATTTAAAAATGCCAATCTTTGTAGCGCGACAGTGGGTTAGACACAGAATGGGGCGTATGAATGAAGTTTCTGGGCGTTACAGCATTATGAAAGATGAGTTTTATGTTCCAGAGGAATCTTGCATAGCGCGTCAATCAAAAAATAATAAGCAGGGAAGAGATGATGAGCCTTTACCAAAGGAAGAAGCTCAAAACGTTCAAAAGGAATTTATAGAGGAGCAAGAAAAAGCATATTCAAGCTATAGTAAAATGGTAGAAAGTGGTTTAGCAAGGGAGATTTCTCGCATAAATCTTCCACTTGCTTTATACACAGAGTTTTACTGGCAGATGGATTTACATAATTTATTTCATTTCTTAAAATTGCGTTTAGATAGCCATGCTCAATATGAAATAAGGGAATACGCAAAAGTTATTTTAGAAATGATTGAAAAGGTCTGCCCTATGGCAACTGCTTCTTTTGAAAATGATATGAATAATAGTGTTACATTTACGAAAGAAGAAATGGCTGCCTTAAAAGAGGTTCTTTCGGGTAAGGCAAATCCTTTAGATGGTAAAAAACTAAAACGCTTTGAAGAAAAAATAAAGACAGGCATACAACTGTAGGATATTCTTGTTGAACATGGGCGGATGCGGACTCTTTTGTCCGTGCGCCCGAATTGATGATATTCTGATAGGGCATACCTGTTTCTTCCGCCATATTCTTGAAGTAATCAATCACGGCATCGTCAAGGCGGATTGTGATTTGCTTTTTAAGTTTGTCAGCATAAGGATTCTTTATTCCGTTGTCAACAAAGGGCAAATCATTTAGATGGCAAAAGAATCTGTGTTTCGCTCTTCCAGCCGTTAAGTTCTACAATCAAATCCACGCTCTCGGATGGGTCGTCTTTCTCGCGCTTTTCTGCTATGATTTTCGAAGCGGAATCTACAAAGCGAGTTTTTCGCCCGGCGTTTTTAAGATAGTAATTCTGACCTTCGGCAAATTTTATTTTTGATGCGGCATGAAACTGGTTCAAGTCAATTTTTCCGTGTGCGCCGTTTACCTCCACATTGAGATTTGAATTCGTGTCAAGTTCCACGTGGCCTATTGCATTCGTTACAAAAACATTTTTTGCCTTGCCTTCAAATTCAACTGTGTCAAATGTGATGTCGCGGATTTTGAGATTTTCTATTTCCGCACTAAGCTCAATGTCGGCGACGAACTTTTGCGGAATACACACAAGCACAAAAAGATTTTCAAGCAAGGCGGTGTCGGACAAATCCGAAGAATGTTTTACGATTACGTCCATGCGAGTTTTGTCCTCAACGATTTTCACCTTCACCTGCTGAAAAAGAT
>CAJOPO010000254.1 GCA_905236315.1 uncultured Treponema sp. | reverse complement strand
TCTGCTCCCCAGTTTTTAAGAGAGAACGGTGGATTTGCAATTACACAATTGAAAGTCTTTAATTTGTTATTTTCAATAAACAATGGATTGCGTAGGGTATCAGCCTGTCCAATAGTAAAATCTTTTGCTCCATGCAAAAAAAGATTCATCCTTGCAATAGCAGATGTAGAAAGATTGTTTTCCTGCCCAAAGATTTTTCCGTAAGTCTGCTTATTGTTATTGATATGGTGAATAGCTTCAATGAGCATACCACCCGTTCCACAAGCAGGGTCATAAACAGTTTCTCCTGGCTTTGGATTCATCAGCATAACAAGCAGCTTTACAATAGAACGAGGGGTATAAAATTCTCCAGCGTTTTTCTTTGAAAGGTCTGCAAACTTTTTTATAAGAAACTCGTAAGCGTCTCCCATTACATCAGCAGAGTAATTATTGTTCCCCACTTTTATCTTAGAAAAATGCTCCACAAGATTTTTAAGGCGCTCATCATCAAGCTTTGTTTTATCAGTCCAGTTGGCATCATCAAAACTACTGAACACACCAGAAAGCGTGTCAGGATTTTCCTGCTCAATGCCAGCCATAGCATCAACAATAGCCTTGCCAACATTTTCAGATTTTTCCCTAACGTCATTCCAATGGCATCCTTTTGGAATGACAAAGCTATGATATTCTGGTAAAGAAGCAAGCACTATGTCACCCTCAGTTTCTTTTAATGCCTGTACAGTTTCCTCATCATAGACATCAGAAATGCGCTTAAAGAAAAGGATGGGAGTTATATAACTTTTAAATTCATCCTGATTTATAGGTCCACGCAGAATATTGCAACCTTCATAGAGATGATTAAATAACTGAGTGCTAGTGGTTTTCTCATTGTCTGCCATTTTAATAGTATATCATAAAAAGCGTGTTTTTACAATGTAAACTGCTAGGCTTTATCGTCTTCCTGCAGGGCAATTTTTTCCCCAAAGCCTTACGCCTTAAATCCGCGTGAACAGAATCCGCATTCTCAAAGCCCTTCGACTAGGACAAGAGCTTCAGCCACGCTTATTGCAAATCAAATTTTTCAAACGCACGGACCAAAAGACAGTAGACACAGAATGTGTCGTCATATTGTCGCTGTACAACAATGAGTTAAACCGCACAGGCCTTGAGCTTGTGTCGGCTTTGAACTTCTTGTTATACGATATTATTTAAAATAGATAATTTCTTTCCAATTAATATACTGTTAATTGAAGGAAATACCTGTTTTAGAATCTTAAAATTAAAGCGGCGCAAAGCCGCGTACAGCAGTAACTTTGCATCGTCCTAAAGTTTAATTATATTTTAATCATCACTATCATCTTCTTCCCAATTTTCATCAAGCGTATCTGATTTTTCTCTATTACAATGACGATGTAATAACTGTGCGTTTTCCAATACTGTTTTTCCACCTAAACTAAAAGGAGTTATATGATCTACTTCTGCATCCTCTATACTTAATATTTCATTTCCGCAATAAGAACAAATATATCCAGGCTTAAATAAAGCCTTTTTATCATCTTCTGTAAAACTTCTTTGTTCTCCATCAATTGAAGAATCTAAATACTTTTTCATAATATTCATAACAAGCATAATTCTTCCGATTACACGTTTTCTAGAACCTGTTGAAGCATATGTGTAATCTTTATATTCATCATTATTCTTTTTCAAATTATTAATTTCGTCTCTAATTTCATCAGCATGCTGCATAATATCATGTTTATTAAACATACTAAAAGGAATAACAATAGAATCATAAACTGAACCACTAAATTTTGAAATTAGAATTCCTTTGTCCCTATCGTATCCAAAGAAAGCCTCATTTCCCAAGACTTGCTTTATTATATCAATAGTTCCATTAAATAGTGATTTCTGTTTTATAATCACATCTTCAGAATCATTTTGATGAATTGCCATATAACTGTTCATCGTTTTTAACATTGAGCTTTTAAAACTTGAAAAATCTTTTAAGGCAAAGAAACGTAAAATTTGTTCTTGAAAAGTTTTTCTTTTATTTTCTTGAGCCATTAAAACAGCGAATATTTTATTACTTTTTGCAATATCTTCTATCATATTGTTAAATGAACCACGATAGATACAATTTCTCAGTTCTTGAGGTTTTAAGCTTACTGCACCTTGATTTAATCGAGCAAAAATTTCATATTTCAATTCACTGCTATTTTTTAATATTATGATTGTCTCTAAACTACATTTTTTTAATTTTCTTTGGATATCTTTATCCAAATCTTTAAAATATAAGTTATTTAATTCTGAGAGTTCTTTTAAATCTTTTAGTTTATATTCATTTCCTAAATACTTTACAAAAGATGTTAGTCTTTGTTGTCCGTCGATTACACTATATGTTTCATTTTGTTCTTGACTCAAATAAATTGTTGGAATTGGAATACCCATTAAAATAGATTCAACTAATTTACTTGCTCTAGCTTCTGAATATACATAATCCCTCTGATAATCAGGATTTAATTCAATATCTCCTTCATCCCACATTGTTTTGAATTCAGACAATGTAATACTCTTCTTTTCAACAAAAACTTCTCTGTTTTGAAAATCCATCATTTACCTCTGTTTTTAATATAGCGCCCCAGTGCGGGCGTCCGTATAACATTACTTTCTGTATCAGGATATTTTACGTATCCTTTAAAATCTCCGTCCTGCTCAGATTTAGGATGAAGAGGCTCATAAACAAGCTTAAAGTTGTCGCTCTCATTCCAACTTACAAGCCCAGCTTCCGTTACAAATACATCTTTGCGTTTGTACCCGATTGTTTGCATCTTGTCTGCCATAAGATTTTCACACCTTACAGAAAGTTCCTTTTCCACCTGCTCTAAAGCGACTATGATTTCTTTCTGAGAGCTGAAGTTTACAACCTGTCCGCCGTTTGACTTTATTAGATAAGCGGCATAAGTGCAATCCGAAGCAGTTGGAATAAAAACAGTCACCTGTCTTTTTTTGCAAGAAACACAGCAAAAAGCAAGAGCTAATGTTAAAATTATAAAAACTTTATTTTTCATTTTTCAGTTTTTACATCACTAATCTAATTGCATTACAGAATCTCTCATAGCAGAAATTACGCAATCTTCTTGCTCTAATTCCTTTATAAAAGAATCAAACTCTGTATCAGACAAACTGTGTTCTGTTTTCATAGCACACATATTAAAATTGCGGTAAATATAGGGAACCTCGAAAAACTCCCTTTCAGAAAGTTTTTCGAGGTTCCTGCGAGTTGCAAGTCGCTATAATAGCGCGACTTAC
>CAJOPO010000253.1 GCA_905236315.1 uncultured Treponema sp. | reverse complement strand
GGAGATAGACATTAGACGATGGAAAATAGGAGATAGTAGCGGGGGAGTGTGTCATGCCGAATTCCTTTCGGCAGCTTCTCATAACCTAAATGCTTGGTGTTTTGACTTCGTTTATGGCTACAAGATAAAGTATTATAAAAAAATTAATTTTTATATATTTTGTGGTAGAAAAAAATATTAATATCTGTTATAATCTACCGTTATGGACGCATTGCAGACATCTCCAGGAAAACCTTTCCCCTTAGGAACAGAAGTTCAAGAAAATGGTGTTAATTTTTCTGTTTTTAGCCGCAATGGTACTCGTGTAATTCTTAATTTTTATAAAAATCAAGATGATAGCGAGCCATCTGCCACAGTTGAATTTGATTCTCATATAAACCGCACAGGTGACATTTGGCATATTTTTGTACAGGGAATAGGGGCTGGGGTCTTATATTTATATCAAGTTGATGGTCCTTTTGAACCTAATGAAGGTCATCGTTTTAATGTAAAACAACTTCTTTTGGACCCTTATGCAAAGGCTTTAACGGCTGTTTCTTTATTTCATAATCTTCCGCCAACATATAGAACTCCTGTTGATAAAACAGATGTAGAACTTTTTGAAAATCGTCATCTATATAAATTCCCAAAATGTGTTGTAATAGATGATAATAGTTTTGACTGGCAGGGCGACCGTCCTATAAATAGAAAAATGGAGCGCACTGTTATTTATGAAACACATTTAAAGGGGTTTACCGCAGGAAAGGAGTCTGGAGTAAGAAATCCTGGCACATACGATGGATTTATAGAAAAAATTCCTTATTTAAAGGATTTAGGTATCACTGCTGTAGAGTTTTTGCCGATATTTGAGTTTGATGAGTATGAAAACACAAATATAAATCCACGTACTGGTGAGCGCATGAAAAACTATTGGGGCTATAGCACAATTTCTTTCTTTGCTCCAAAAGCAGCTTTTGCTTCTGACCGCTCTCCCGGTGGTTGTGTAAATGAGTTTAAGCGTCTTGTAAAGGAAATGCACTGTGCAGGTATAGAAGTAATCTTAGATGTTGTATTTAATCATACAGCAGAAGGAAATGAACACGGAATAACCTTAAACTTTAGAGGATTTGATAATAATATTTTTTACACACTTGTTCCAAGCCATAGAGAATACTATATGAATTATTCAGGCTGTGGTAACACTATGAGTGCAGGAAATCCTATAGTTGCAAGCTACATAATAGACTGTTTGCGCTATTGGGTCTTAAATTATCATATAGATGGTTTCCGTTTTGATTTAGCTTCTGTATTAAATAGATTGGAAGACGGAGCGTTGGTTAAGTATTCTTACCTTGTAAACGCCATTGCTCAAGACCCCATTTTGTATAATACAAAGTTGATTGCAGAACCATGGGATGCAGGTGGAGCGTATCAGTTAGGAGAATTTCCTGGCACAAGGTGGTCTGAATGGAATGACCGCTTTAGAGATGATATTCGTAAGTTCTGGAGAGGTGATGACCATCTTGCAACAGCCGCTGCAACTCGTGTAAGCGGTTCTAGCGACATCTTTGGTTATAGAAAGCCCTGTTGTGGTGTAAACTATGTAACATGCCATGATGGCTTTACAATGAATGACCTTGTAAGCTATAACGGCAAGCATAATGATGAAAATGGAGAGGGCAACCGCGATGGTTCAGACTCAAACTGGAGCTACAATCACGGTTTTGAAGGCGCGACTGCAAATCCTGCAATAGAGCGTAATCGCAATAAGCAAATGAGAAACTTCTTGCTTACGATATTGATTTCTCAAGGAACTCCTATGCTTTTAGGTGGAGATGAGTTTCGTAGAGGGCAGGGCGGCAACAATAATGCGTATTGCCAAGATAATGATACTAGTTGGTTTGATTGGGGTTATACAAGAGTAAATGGTAATCTTATAGAGTTTACAAGAAGGGCATTAGCGTTAAGAAAAAATCATGCTGTATTCCGAAGAGAACGCTTTTTTACAGGTGGGCATGATGGTTTACCTCCTGATGTTCAGTGGTATAATTATGACGGAAGCAATCCTGATTGGAATAATATGTCACGCTTCTTTGCCTGTACTCTTAGCGGAAAAGAATGTATAAATGATGATGGCAAATGTGATAATGATTTTTACATTGCTGCTAATTCAGATAAAAAAGATACTATGGTAACACTTCCTACGTTGTCTGATGGGCGTAGTTGGTATCGTGTTGCAGATACTTCTATAGAAGGTGATGATGCTATATTAAAAGATGGCTTCTTTGAGCCTTTGCGGGCAAGGGCTAGATATGTTATTCCCGCAAGTTCTTTAATAGTTTTAATAGCAAAATAAGGGGCATCTCTAAAAAAAATTGAACTTTTTAGAGGCTCACAAAGTAACAGACTTTAAGTTCTTAGGAGGAACGAAATGGTTTTTGATGCTGAGCAATTTAAGAAAAATCTTGAATCTAGGTTGCGCAGACAGTATGGCAAAGATATAACTCAGGCCAATAGTCATGATTTGTTTGATGCTGTTAGTGCAAGTACACTAGAAATAATTATGCCTAATTGGATGGAAACTCGTCGTGCATACGAAGCAAAGCCAACTAAGCAGCTATATTATTTAAGTGCAGAATTTCTTATGGGGCGTGCTCTTAGTAATAACCTTATTAATACAGGTATAAAGCAGTCTGTGTTGGAAGTCTTAAAGGATATGGATATTAACTTTGATGTTCTTGAAGACGAAGAGCCAGATGCAGGTCTTGGTAACGGTGGTTTAGGTCGTTTAGCAGCATGTTTCTTGGATTCTTTGGCTACTTTACAATATCCAGGACACGGCTATGGTATTCGCTATGAATACGGTATGT
>CAJOPO010000252.1 GCA_905236315.1 uncultured Treponema sp. | reverse complement strand
GGATCGCAGTTCTGGAACCAGGGGCGCACGCAGGAAATAAAAGACAGAGTTCTTCATCTAAATGATTACTGGATGGATACATCTGACTTTTAACTTTCTGTTTAATTTAAAGGACGTTTGTTAAGCTTTATGCATAGCAAACGTCTTTTTTTCGGCACCTTTACAAAATAACCCCTGAATTGGTAATATAGTATAATAACTAAAAAAGGAGTTTTATTATGATTTGTAATATATGCGGAGAAAACAATAAAATATACGGAAAAAGCAGAAAATATAAGTTTTGTATTTGCAAGCAGTGTACAGATAGTATTCAGCAATTACTTTTACCGATACCAACCGGAAACTCGCGTACCTTTGCTGATGCAGTCGGGGGGGATGGACGCAACGGATTTTCGTCGAAAGACCTAAGAAAATACATAAAAGGGATGTCTGACTGGCGAAAAAAACACGGGCAAAAGCTTTCTGATATATTTCAAAGAACATATGGTCTTGGAAAGATACACCTTGATGAAATACACGGGTTGGTAGCTTTTAATATTGAAAGTTATGGTTTTTCTGGCAATGGCAAGTTAAAGGAATATCATCCGGATATATATTTCGGATATAATATTTCCAACCCGGATATGGAGATTTATGACGAATATGAATATACAGACAAAAATATCATTCGTTATTCCGTAAGGATTAAAGGTTTGTCTATAGGTGCAGATAAAAGTAAATCAATCAATAACATTTATAGCGTTAAGAATATAACCTATCCATTTTTGCTGTACAAAGAAAAAACCTTAAGTTCTATTCCTTCGTTTTATGATTACAGGACAGGTAAGAACACCTTGTTGCCATATATGGAGCTGGATTTATTCCGTGTAAGATTAGAAGAACTAATTCAAAAATCCAGACACGGGGGCGGTAATTGGCTTGAAGCAGAAGCTGGAGTGTACGAAGACAATCCAACTCTGTTCAGAAGCGGATATAAGGATGAAAAATACGGAACGCGACCTATAGAAAAATATAGAAGATACCTAGAAGATGACTATAATGAAAAACAATATGCCTTACCTTATGTTTTGAATTTCTTGCCGGAAGATTATTTTGACCTAAGTATAGATGAGGAGAATTCAAAAAGGGCTTTAATGCATGCGATAACAATGAATTATAAAGGAAATGCTTATTTGCATGACGAAAAAGATAGGTCATATAAAAACAGTATAATGAACGCCTTTCTAGGGAATATCAGTTATTATCAAGAAGACTCTAAATTGAGATCATGTATAGAAAAAGCCGGGATATGCAGTATGTTGCATTGGGACGGAGTAAGTTAAAAAGGGGCAGGGGTGATAGTGTGACTTGCGAAATTTGCAAAAAAGACAATAAAATTTTCAAACAGATAACTGCATATCCTATTTGTAGGGAATGTTACGAACAAATTCCAGAACTTTTCAAGATAAATAAGGATAGTTTTAAATGTGACGATTTAGAACAAAAATATAATAAAACGTTCTATAGTAAAGGCATGGCAATGGGTCTTGTTGCTCTTAGTGAATCAGAGATCAAAAAAAATGCTCAAGCATTCAGACTTACAGCCAGATATAAAAATATATGCCTTGATGAAGAACATGGATTGATTGCATTTATATCGACACCCGGGACAATAAAACCAGACGGATGTCTGGAAAGTACGTGTAAAGACGTATACAAATTAAAAGTTTTAGCAAACTTTGAGCCGGAGATATACCCACAAGAATCGAAGATTGAAGGATTTGTGCAGAGTAAATTATATCTAAAACTCAAAATAGAAGGATTCACAAAACCTTATTGTTCATGGTATGTAGGAGATATTAACGAAGACTACAAAGAAGTAGTATCAAATTATACGTATACACAATTAGCTTTAGAATACAGAAGTTTTATAAAAAGAATTTGGGCTGCAGTGAATTTGAGCAAAGACAGACTTGGAGATTATGATCACGGTATGTATGATTGGAAATTAAAGAAAAGTAATGCATCTGGCTCGGAGAGCACAACAGCAACAGACGATTGGGGACGATTATATAGTAAGATAATACATCCTAATAATTACAGCTTAAAAAGCAGTATGGCAATGCATGAAGCAAGCATTAGAAATATTGGTCTTACAAGGGCTTCGGGTATGCTATTTATAGATCCTGAAGAAGAATATTCAGAAGCAGAATTGACTTCAAAATGGTATGCTATGAGAAACGTCTATAGATATTATGGCGACAACGCAGAATCTCTATTAGAATTTCCATTACACCCGAACATAAACATAGAAAATGCAGCGAAATTACAACTTAATAGAGCATACAATATTTTAAAAACGTATTTGTAGGAACACAGTTCCTTTGATCTCACCCACGGCTTATGCCGCGGGATTCATTCTTGTCAGTTATTAGGCAGTAGCCTCGCTTTGTTTAGCGCAAAAATTCAAATAATCATCAATCGGCAAAGGCTTTGAAAAATAAAGGGCTTGGGGAAATAGATGTGGTAATTGGTTCTGATACGTGGTATGATATTTTATCTCAGTCGGATAAGACCCCTTCCTCTAAGCG
>CAJOPO010000251.1 GCA_905236315.1 uncultured Treponema sp. | reverse complement strand
TTATTCAGTATGAATGTGCAAAAAATATCCCCTGTGTTTATCCTATTGCTCTAAATAGCAGCTCACATGGAGCAGGGGTAAACACAAAATCTTATTTTACATTGCTTTTATCAGACAAGCCTTTAATTCAGACTTTATATTATAATAATATAAATAAAATAATTGACATTAGTGATTTGCAAAAACAGATAGAATTGCTACCTCTTGCAAATGATTATTATGAATTTGACAAGATTATTACGGCAGAGGAGAAACTTAAGTTTTATAGAGATTTGCTTTTAAAGTGGGTCGCTATAAAGCAAGAGGGGAAAAATATTTTTGAAAATAATCGTTATAAAGGCTTGACAAATTTTGCTGTTTATGGTAGGGGGGGGTATTCAAATTACTAGTAAAAGAGTTGGAGTTAATGGGAAAGAATGTAAAATGCCTTATAGAAACAAATCCTTCTTCCGTGATGTATGAAAATCTACCTGTACTTAAGGCAGAAAAACTTAATGATTCAGAAAGAATAGATGCAATTATTATCATACCGTATTACGATAAAGATAAAATAAAAAACATAGTATTAAACACAGGGTATAAAGGAAAACTTTATAGTATAGATGATATGTTAGAAGAAGCTTTATAAAAGCAAATGGAGAATTATTATGTATATTTATGGTGCTGGTAAACTAGGAAAAAAATGTTATGAAGACGCAAAGCAGGCAGGATATGAGTGTAAGGGCTTTATTGTTACAGATAAACAAAATAATCCTGATACAATTTTTGGTCTTCCTGTTATAGTTCCTAATGAGTTAAAAGCAGATGATGAGTGTATTGTTGCCGTAAAAGATGAATATAAAGGGGATGTTATTAATAACCTAAGAAAACTTAATAGAAAAGAAATACTACTATACACAAGTGCGGGGGGGGTATAAATCTTTTCTGAAAATAAATATAAATACAAGCCTAAAGAGAATAGGAACTGGTTATGGCTCTTACACACTAGCGGATAATTTACAAGAAGCACCTGTCGTCTTTAGCTTTGGAGTGGGAGAAGATATACAGTTTGAAAAAGGCATTATAGAAAATTATCCTGCTGCAAAGGTTTTTGCTTTTGACCCCACCCCCAAATCAATAGATTTTATAAATAAAGAAAACAATGATAAAATACATTTTTATCCGATTGGATTATCTGATAAAAATGAAACAGAAATATTTTATATGCCTGTTAATGAAGATTTTGTTTCTTGCTCTGTAATAAAGCATGAAGGAGTGGGTAGAAAAGAAATATCTGTAGAAATGCGCACGCTAAAAAGTTTAATGGAATTGTGCAATGTTGACCATATTGATATTTTAAAAATGGATATTGAAGGCTCTGAGTTTAAAGTAATTCCAGATATTTTGTCTTGTGGAATAAAATGTAAGCAGTTGCTCGTTGAACTACATGAGAGATTTTTAGAGCAGCCAAAGAAGGCCTTTTATGATATTATGAACACAATAACAAGCGCAGGGTATGAGTTAGCTTATGTGAGCGGTAGCGCAGAGGAATTTAGTTTTATACGTTCTTAAAAAATAGTTATGTTTGAAATTAAAAACTATACAAAAATCCCTTTTGATATTATAATATTAATTAGGAGGATGATATGGAATACTTATATACAATTGGTTGTTCGATACTTTCTCTTGATGATTTTATACATAATTTAAAGATAAATAATATAAATGTCGTTGCAGATGTTCGTTCTATTCCATATAGTAGGACTACGCCACAATTTAATCGTGAAATTTTAAGAAATCGATTAAAAGACGAAGGAATATTATACGGAGACTTCTCAAAGGAATTTGGTGCTCGTAGAATAGAATTTGATGCATATGAAAAAAATCAAGTTTCTTTTGATAAAACAAAGCGATTACCTGTTTTTTTTAATGGCATAAATAGAATACAGAATGGATTATCAATGGGATATTCTATAGCTTTGATGTGTACAGAAAAAAATCCATTGGATTGTCATAGGTTTTCTTTGGTTTCAAGAGGTATTTTTGAAATGACAGGTATAGAAGCTTTTCATATTATGATTGATGCTTCACTTGTTACTACAGAGCAATTAGAAAATCAAATGTTGAAAGAATTTGGATTGGAAGATGATTTGTTTTCAGAGAAATCTGAAAGATTAGAAATCGCTTATAATCTACTTAATAAAAAAATTGGATATGTTTTACCACAACAAAAAGAACTGTTTGTGGATAAGGAGATAAATAGCTATGAAAAAAACATTTATATGTTTGGCTAATAGCAGAAAATTATCAGGTTTATGTATTGCAGGAAAAGATATTGAAAATTTTAATGGATTTAGACCTGTAAGTGATAGACCTAGTGAGGAATTATCGGAGATTGAAATTCGTTATAAGGATGGAAAACTTCCTAAACTTCTTGATGTAATAGAAATTGAAACAAAAGTTTCTAAAGCAAATGACTTCCAAAAAGAAAATTGGCTTATAGATTCTAATTATTATTGGACTTTTAAATATAAATACAGTTTTATGGATTTAGATTCCTTATGTGATAATCCTGCTGATTTTTGGGGAAATACTGAATCATCTTATAATGGTTGTCATGATAGAATCGATAGTGCATATTTTAATAAATTAGAAAAATCATTTATGTTTTTGAAACTAAATAACAGTTCAATCATTGTTAGAGAAGAGGGAAGAAATTTTGGAAATCCTAAGAGAAAAGTTAGAATGCATTTTACTCTTGATAATATAGATTATATTCTCCCTGTAACACATCCAGAAATTGAACGTTTTTACTTAGGTAAAATAGATGGCGAATATATAATATCTGAACCACACTATCTTTCTGTTAGTACAGGGATGCCTCATAAGGATAATAAAGTCTATCTTTTTGCAGCGGGGATCATTTGTAGTGGACAGTATTAAAATTTATACAATAGGTTTTACAAAAAAAAACGCAAAAACTTTTTTTACACTTTTGAAAGATAATAAAGTAAAAACATTGATAGATGTTCGTTTAAATAATATTTCACAGTTAGCTGGTTTTACAAAACAAGATGACTTGAAATATTTTTTAAAAGAGCTTTGCAAAATCGAATATTACCATTTTGAAACATTTGCTCCAACAGAAGATATTCTTAAAAGATATAAAAAGAAAGAAATTACATGGAGCCAGTATGAAACAGAATTTAATGCTTTAATTTCAAAAAGAAAAATTGAAGAAAGCGTTTCTCTTAATTTATTGAGTAATGCTTGTTTGCTTTGTAGTGAGCCGACTGCTGAGCAGTGTCATCGTCGTTTAATTGCAGAGTATTTCTCAAAACTATATCCACAAATTATAATAAGACATTTATGATATGTTTTGAATCTGGTAGGGTTTGTACATTGAAATATTTATATTTATAAAAGTATAAGTGA
>CAJOPO010000250.1 GCA_905236315.1 uncultured Treponema sp. | reverse complement strand
TTTACAGTCATCTCATCTTCTTGCAAAGCAAAGGTATCTGCGCCAACCCCTACAGCAGTAATGCGGTAAGAAGTAAGAGAATCTGGCAAAGTGAACGTATAGCTTGCATCTCCATTTGCGTCAGTTACTATAGAAGGCACAAAGACAGCCGTTGGTTCAAAGTTCTTTCTTTCCTTTATTTTGCTACTATCTTCCATAGCAGCATCGTTTAGTGCCATTGACTTTTCAAGGGAGTCTCCACCAATTAGGTTCCTTGCTTCATAAGTTACAGGGTCTATAAGCAAGTAACGAGAGTCTCCTCCAGAAGTGTAATCAGGGAAGTGTCTTGCACTATAAAAATATGAAACAGGGTCTGCTACGTGATAGTCAATCAAATCTATAACGCCCCTATCCACAGCCATAAGCGTAATATCTGCGCCAGAAAGATTTTTTCCCTCTTTAGTTGTAGCGTGTAGCGTTACAGTAGCCTTTTCTCCAGGTCTATAGCTTGTCTTATCAGTCTTTATGTCTATGTTAAATCTTCTTGTTGTTGTGTCAACTTTTAGCTGCAAGGCTCCAAAATATCCCTTAGGCTTTCCCATATCATGACTTCCAAGCTCCTGTGAAGGTTTTTCTGTCCTTGCAGAATATGAAGAAATTGTAACATACACAATGGGCACATATTCTTCTTTTATATTAAACTCTAGCACAGTGGAAGGAGCATCTAACGTGCGCACTTCTTCTGATATAAGACCTTCGCGCTCTACAGTTATAAGATAGCTACCTTTTGGAAGTGGACTTTGAACTAGTACTTGCGCTGTATCTCCTACAGAATACAAATCTCTATCTGCAGTAAGACTTATCTCTTCACCGTCATCATACCAGTACCAAGACCTTTCGCTACTCGTAACATAAAAACGGCGTTCTGTTATAACATCGTTTCCTTTTGCGTCTTTTGTGCTTAGGCGCAATATATAAGAGCCACCATTTTGTGGAGTTAAAGATATTTCTGTAGCATTTTTACTTGCAGAAAGTTTTTGCGCCTCAGAAAATTCCGTTATAAGTTCTTTTTCATATCTATTAACAAGGCTTCCGTCCCAAGACACCTGTCGAACTTCTTTCCAACTTTCGCGTATAAGTTCTACAGAAAGAGCTTTACTTTTATCCTTTGGAACATCGCTTAAGGCAGGTTCTTCTTCCTCTGGTGTAAGACAAATGTAATCAAACTTTAGCGTTTCACCTTTTTTTGCAAAGCCTTTTATGTTCTTTATATCGCTAATGCCCAAATAAAAGCGAGCAGGGTGAACTGTAGCACTAGCACTTGTAGAGATTGCCTGATTACCACTATCCGCTACAGTAGCATGCATTGTGTAGACATAAGTTTTACCCTTTAGTTTTTCGCCACCAGTCTTTTGGTTCAAAGAAGCCTTTCCGTCAGCATTTAAAGTTCCCTCATCTGTATTTAAAGAAGATGTTCCGTCATATTCTAGCACAGGTCCAAAAGTCATATCCTTATAAGATTTATCTTTTGGCATAAAATATGAAGACTGCCTTATCCAGTAAGCGTCATAAGAACTGCGGCTCATACTGCCGCCACCCAAGTATTGAGCAGAAAGTTCTGCACTAACGGTGTCGCCCCTGTAGTAAGTAATATTAGGAACAGAAGCACTTACTTCAAAGCGCAAGCGTTCAAAAAACTGCACTTGTATAGAACAAGTTTTTTCTTGCTTGCTTCCTTCCCTGTTATAAATTATTTCATAGTCGCCAGGCTTCATATCTTCTGAGAGAGTAAACTTGCCCCAGAATGTGCCATTATCAGAGGTTTTCACCTCAAGGTTGCCATATTCTGTAGTAGACCATCGAGATTCCTTTAGCTTTATTGTACCATTTCCCTTGTATGGACTATATTTACCTAAAGTTAAATTGCGGTCTATTCCGCTAAACGTAATAGTTTCTCCTGGCTTATAAAGTCCTCTATCTGTATAAATAAACGTTACTTGCTTCTGACTTTGCGCATCACGAGGGCTTTCATCATACCAAATGCCCGCTCTATATAAATTATGCCCAGAAGGAGCAAATATCGCTCTGTCATCTTCTGTTTTTGCTTCTATATAAATACGCTCATCGTTTAGTTGATTTATTGCGTTTTTCGGAAAGCTAAATACCACCTTTCCGCTTTCATCTGTTACACCAGAAGCAAGCAAGCGGTTAGTAGTCGTAAGAACTTCCTCCGTTTCTAAACTATTTTTTACGGCATAGGCAGTTACAACGGCTCCTTTTATGTGTTCACCTGTACTAAGGCTTGCAACAAGAACCACAGCCTTGTCATAGGCATAACGCGCTGTAATGCCCAAATCAGTAACCTGAACCACCTGCTTGTTTTTTTGTTTAGCCTGCTCCGTTATATCTTTTTTTGTTCGCCAATCTCTATATGTATATTCATAGGCAACATTGGCATCAAACTGAACAGCACCTCTATACTGACCACTTTTAGTTTTTTGTAATGCAGGCTCTAGGTTTACAGTTTTTATTATCTTTTCGTTTTTTTGCCCTATATCAAGATTTTCAGAAATTATATCGCTAGAAACAGCTTCTCCTCTAGCATTTGTAAGTGCCTTTAATTTATAAAAAGATGGCTCTTTTATATTCTGAAACTCAAATGCAAGTTTAGGAGCAAACTCTGCTTCTAGCATTTTAGAGCCATAATTTCTAAAAGACACATAACTTCTAGCCTTTGGCACGCTTACGTCTTGGATATATGGCTCTTTTAGTTCAAGCGTTCTGCCGTAAGTATCTTTTATGCCACTATTAACAGTGATTTTATATTTAGATTCATAAGTTACAGGTAGACCGTGCACAATAACAATGCACCCTTGTAGCGCAATATTTTCTTTCGTAAGCGTAAATTCCATATCTGTAGATATGCACTTTGCAATCTCTGCCTCACTACCTTCTTTTATTGGAGCTGAAAAATAAAAACCTACAGGAAACTTATATTTATATGCATAATAGGGGTTATCTTCAAATGATTCTATGGCAAAGGGCACTAAGGTATGAAAGGTCTTTTTTCTCTCTTCACTAGTAGGGTAGCAGGCACTATCTGCAACAGAGCCTTTAGGTAAGACAACCGTAATGAGTTCATTATCTTTGGGAGTTTCTTTTAATACGATGTGCATAAAATTATCAGTTTCTTTAGAAGTCTTTTCTTGCACGCTGTATTCATAAGGGTTCCCTGTGCCACCTAAAACTTGTAAATAATCTTTTACAACGTTTGTGTTTACAGGAGCATTAAAACTAATTCCTATGTCTTTTGCTTTTTCCATAGGAACGCTGTCTTTATCTATGTATTCCCCATCTTGAACAGCTTTATATGCAGGTGTTATGCTTTTTATCTTTAGTTCTTCAGTATGAAAAATAAATTCCGTGTTACCACTTATCTTTTTGCCACTTAAAGAAACTGTTTCTGGATTTACTTTTACTTTATATTCTTTTTGAGGGATAACTTCGTCTTTTGCTTCAAAACTTAAAAGGCTTGTTCCATACCATCTAAACACGCCTTTTAGCTCTGGTTCTATGCTTATCACAGAGCTTGAAGTTTGCACTTCTCCTAGTTTTTTTAGTGCTATTACAGGTTCAGAAAACTGTATTTGTATGGCAGGATATCTTACGCTTGCAGGAAGTTCATCTCCCGGCAAAAAATCTATCACTTCAAAAACATCAGATAGGGAGTTTTTACTTATTACTTCTTGTACAGTTTCTACTTTTGCGTTTTTTGTACTGCACGAAGTATTAAACATAAGGGCTACCAAAACAAAACATATACTAAAAAACGGAATGTGTCTTTTCATAGGTACATATTAACACAATTAGAGTATAGTAGTAAATAGGCCTTTCGCTGAAAATTGTGGGTAAATATGGTAAAATCCCCTCATGGAAACAATAGATTTATTTACGGCAGCCCTTAACCTGAGCG
>CAJOPO010000249.1 GCA_905236315.1 uncultured Treponema sp. | reverse complement strand
GTTGCAAGTCGCTATAATAGCGCGCCTTACAACATCGCATTTTCAAAGTTGCCTCTAAAAACTGAAGTTTTTAGAGGCTCCCTTTATTCAAAAAATATCTGAAAACATCTGTTCTAGAATACAAAAAGAAATAAAATACGAACTTGAATTAATACACTGACACATAAAACTCAAAAATTGCTAATCGGCGGGGTTTCATATTTTGTATATTCGTATACGGAAATCAGTTTTTAATGTCCACGTATAAAAAACAGCTTTCAGTCGCCTTTTCGCTGTTTTTGGAAGGAATACACTATAAAACTGATTTCCGCCTAAAATCTATCTTCAACCACTATCTTCTAAACTCTAAGCTCTAAATTCTACACAAGGGGGAACGAACCAACGTGTACACGTTGGTTACATCGACGTGTACACGTCAGTCCCACCGACATATACACGTCGCACTAACCGACCTGTACATGTCAGTGAGTGCGTTTAATTTTTTGCAAAGTGATTTTTTATATTCTGAAACCTTATTTATTAATAATTGTTATTTTTAATGAGGTTTTCAGTATGAAGAACAAAATTTTATTTTTTAGCCTATTACTTATTGCTAGTACAGCGACATTTGCACAAAACATTCAGATGAATATACAAGGCAATTCTAATGCTAAAGCCGTCCGTATGACATCTATGAACGTAGATGTGCAAATTATGGGAAATATTGCAACTACCACATTAGATATGGTATTTGCTAATAATACAAATCGTGTTTTGGAGGGGGAATTTGAGTTCCCTCTTGGGCAAAACGAAAGCATTGTTAATTATGCCTTAGATATTAATGGTAAAATGAGGCAGGGCGTTGTTGTAGAAAAGGATAAAGGCCGCCAAGTTTTTGAAGCCATAGTTAGACAAGGCATAGACCCTGGCCTTGTAGAAAAAACAAATGGAAATAATTTTAAAACAAGAGTATATCCTCTTCATGCAAAAGGAACTAGGCGCATACAAATTACCTATCAAAGCGAGCTTTTACCGGGCAATTTGATATATACATTCTCGGCTCTCCCTGCAAATAGCCTTGAAAGTTTTGATTTTAAGATAAATGTACTTGATGCAAAAAACATTAATACACCTAGTGCAGATAACTCTCTTATACAGTTTAATACCTTACAAACAGGTTACTCTGCAAATTTTAGTAAGCGCAATTTTACTTTAAAGCAACCTTTTTCTATAACCTTACCAGCAAAAGAAAATACAAGAAGTGCAGCAACGCCTGTTGTTTTTACACAAGAAAAAGGAACTGATACATTCTTTTATTATTATCAAGATGTTGAAAGCGCGGTAGTTAGTAAAACGCTACCAAAGTCCCTTGTTATATATTATGATGTTTCCTCTAGTGCCAAAAACCGCAATATAAAGGCAGAACTAAATCTTATAAAGGCATATATACAAAAACTAAATAATCCTTCTGTAAGATTTGTGCCTTTTAGCATTAAACTTCACGATGACATTACTTTTAGCGGTTCTGCTTCAGACATTATGCAGGGAATAGAAGTTCTTTTAGAAGAATATGGCTTTGATGGAGCGACTAATTTAAATTACGATTTTGCAAAATTGTTTCCAGCAGATGAAGTTTTGCTTTTTACTGATGGTAAATCTAACTGGGGTAATGCAGAGCAAAAAGAAAGCGTACAAACAAGCGCAAATAAAGCTTCTGTTATGACAATAAGTTCTAGTGCTGGTTGTGATTACGCTTGGCTAAATAGTATTGCGCAAAACAATAACGGTGCTTATATAGATTTAACTACAATGACTATAGCACAAGCCCTTGATTTACTTATGCAAAATCCCTTACGTGTTATAAGCTCAGAATATGATAACAACGCTATTGAAGAAGTGTACCCCGCATCTGGCAGCATTATTAATGGTGGCATTGCTATTAGTGGTAAACTTAAACGCAAAGAAGGAAGTGTTAAGCTAAACTTAGGGCATGGAAACAATGTTGAGCAAACTATTGAATTTATAGTGAGTGCCATAGATGGAATACAGACTTCTTCTGTTGCACGCCAATGGGCTTTAAAAAAGATAGAGCATTTAGAAGCACAGAAAGGTCAAAGTGCAAAAGATGAAATAATTTCTATAGCTAAGCAATTTGGCATTGTAACAGATGGAACTTCTCTTATTGTGTTAGACAATGTGCAAGATTATATTCGTTATGAAATAACTCCACCAGAGGAATTAAAAGATGAATATGATAGACTAATGGCTAATAGAAGAAGTTCTAAACCTACAAATGAAAGTAACAATAACGAAATTTCCAAAAACGTATATACTAAATTTGAAGAGTTTAGAAAATGGTGGAATACAAGTCTTGAAGAGTTTAAAAAGAAGGGCAACAAAAAGAAGTCAACTACATCTTCAAGAACTTTAGATAGGCAAGCAAACGCTATGGTTTCAGATAGCTATGAAGAAGTGTCTGTAGCAGATATGGCTTATGAAACAGCACCTACAGAAATGCGTTTTATGGCAGAAGCCCCCGTCAGAGAAAGCGCAAGTGCGAGTGCGAGCGCGAGCGCAAATGCGAGTGCCGCTCCTCAAGCTATGGCAAGAAGCGCAACTGCTAGTGCTAGCGCAAATGCGAGTGCAAATGCTACTGCAGATAGAGGAAACACAAACACAAAATCTACTTCTGAAGCTAGTATACAGTTACAAGCATGGAATCCAAATGCGGAATATCTTTCTCTTCTAAAGCGTACACCTGTAAATCAAATGTATCAAAAGTATTTAGAACTAAAAGAAGAAAACTCTTCCTCTCCTTCATTCTTTATGGAAGTATCTGATTATTTTAGCAAAGAGGGACTAGAAGAAGATGCCTTGCGTATTCTTTCTAATCTTGCAGAAATGCAACTAGAAAACTCTGATATTCTACGTGCTTTAGGAAATAAACTTATTGAACACGAATTATATAGCATTTCAGTTCCTGTATTTGAAAAACTTGTTTCCATACGCCCAGAAATCCCTCAATTTTATAGAGATTTAGGAATGGCT
>CAJOPO010000248.1 GCA_905236315.1 uncultured Treponema sp. | reverse complement strand
CCACCACCAGAAACAATGCCTTCTTCAAGAGCTGCACGTGTAGCTGCAAGAGTATCTTCTACACGGAACTTCTTCTCTTTCATTTCTGTTTCTGTAATAGCACCAATGTTAATTACAGCAACACCACCTGCCAATTTTGCAAGGCGTTCCTTTAGTTTTTCCTTATCATAGTCAGATGTAGATTTCTCTATCTGTTTCTTTATTTCTGCAACACGGTCTTCTATAGCCTTTTTGTCGCCTGCGCCATCTACGATTGTAGTATTATCTTTATCAATCTTTACGCTCTTTGCCTGACCTAAGTCTTCAATTTCTGTGTTTTCTAGTTTAAGACCTAAATCTTCTGTAATAACCTTTCCACCTGTTAAAATTGCAATATCCTGCAACATTTCCTTGCGGCGGTCACCAAAGCCAGGAGCCTTAACAGCACAGCACTTTAATGTACCACGTATAGAGTTAACTACTAATGTAGCTAAAGCTTCGCCGTCCATATCTTCACAGATAATTACAAGAGGACGACCAGATTGTGCTACTTTTTCCAACAATGGTAAAATATCTTTCATTGTAGAAATCTTTTTGTCATAGATAAGAACATAAGCGTCGCTATAGTCAACTTCCATACGTTCACGGTCTGTAACAAAGTAAGCATTAATATAGCCACGGTCAAATTGCATACCTTCCACAGTCTTTACAGTAGTATCCATATTCTTTGATTCTTCTACTGTAATAACACCGTCTTTTCCAACCTTTTCTATAGCGTCAGCAAGGATTTTACCAATTTCTGGGTCATTATTTGCAGAAATTGTTGCAACATGGGTAATATCTGCATTATCTTTTACAGCACGGCTATTCTTCTTTACTTCTTCTACGGCTAGTGCTGTAGCCTTATCTATACCACGTTTAATTTCTATAGGTGTCATACCTGCGCTAACAGCCTTTAAGCCTTCACGTACAATAGCATAAGCTAATACAGTAGCTGTTGTAGTACCATCACCTGCAACATCATTTGTTTTAGAAGCAACTTCTCTTACCAACTGTGCACCCATATTTTCAAATGGGTCTTTTAAATCAATTTCTTTAGCAACAGAAACACCGTCTTTTGTAATTGTAGGAGCGCCATATTTTTTATCCAACATAACAAGGCGTCCGCATGGTCCTAGTGTTACTTTTACGGCTTGGGCAATCTGCTCAACACCGCTAAGCATCTTTTTACGAGCATCTTCATTGTAAATTAACTGTTTTGCCATTTTCTTTTAAAACTCCTATAATAAAACTAAGAATAAATCTTAGTATGCTTTACTTGCTTTAAAGATACGAATAAAAATTGTTTTAGGCAAGCATTTTTTTTATTTATCCTAATTTTTTATTTCTGGCTCCAAAATAACAGTTGCATAATTATCTAAATGGCAATAATCTTTACAAGCCTTTTGCATAGAAGCCGAAGTTATATTATTAGGTATAGTCTTTACGTCCTTAACAGAAGAAACTGTGGCATTTTCGTAAACAAAAACCGCAAGCAACCTATTAAGCCACCATGAATTAGAGCGGAAAGCATTTTCTTTATCTCTACGATAAGTTTCCTTAAGCTTTACAAGGTCTTCATTAGAAGCCCCATTTTGCTGAATATCTTGTATAGTTTCTAAGGTTGCATCTATAAGTTCTTGTTCTCTACCAGGCTCACAACTAAACTCTATCTGCACTTTATAATCACGCTCAGAATGTACATCATGACCTGTAATATCGCAATATACGCCTACTCCATAAGTGCCACCCTTATCTTCCCTTAGATTTTCTCTTAGTTTTATATCTAATAAAGACTCAAAAGCATTCATTATGCCATCATCTAGCCAACTTTGCTCTGCACTACCCGCTGCTTCTAACTCCCCACCAAAAGCTATATATACACTGCTCTGTGGGTCAATTCCCTTATTTACAACTGCACTAGGCTTCCCTTTTGGGAAAGATGGTTCATCATATTTTACATTACGTTCTTTAGAAGATGTGTTTAGAGTACCTAAATAATAACGACACAAGTCTAAAAGAGATTTTTCATTTATATCTCCTACAAAAACAAATGTAAATCCTGTTGCATCTGTAAAACATTCTCTAAATATGTGTTCTGCTTGCTCCTTTTTTATGGAACTAAGGCTAGAAGTATTTAATGCTCTATACCTTATATCATTTCCATAAACTATTTCTACTATTTTATCATCAAACAAATCAGAAGGAACTGTTCCATGAGTTTTTGCTTTTTGCTCTAGCTCTGGATAAAGAGTGTTCCACCCTTCTTCCGTAAACTGAGGCGATGTCATAAATGAATGAATAAGCTGCAATAAAGCTTCTAAATCCTTATTAGATGTTACCCCCTTTGCTTTATGTGAATATGAAGACACATCCAATCCCACAGAAAGATGAGTGCCAGAGAGTTTTTTTATTAATTGAGTATAGTTCATTCCGTTTATACCAGAAAGGAGGGCATAATAAGGCGCATAAATTGCCGTTTGATAATCAGCATTTGGGAATAAAGAAGCCCCTCCCTCTGCATAAGCATAGAATTGTATTTGGTCTTTATCAAAATTTGTTTTTTTAGTGATAATTCTTACACCATTTAATAGTTCATAAACATTTGCCTCAAGTTCACTTATCTTTTTAGAAGAAACTATATCTGCAGCTTTCTGTGGCTTTGTACCAAAGGTAAATTCTATATCGTCTTCTTCGTATGCTTTAAGATTAGGATTGCTATAGTTCTGCCATAAATCCATAAAGGCATCTTTAGAAGGCAAAGAAACAGAAGTTGGAGCTTCTACTAAAAGCATACTACCTCTGTCTTTTAAGAACTCTTGAGCCACAGCATTTATTTCTTCCACTGTAATTGAAGGAACTATCTGTTTATATAGCTTAGTCTTATCGGAATCAGAAAGTACAGTCACTCCTGTTAATATATGGTCTACAATAAAAGACGCTCTAGTAGAAGAATCTATTCTGTCTTTATTTTTATACACTTGCTCTATAGAAGTAAGAATGTTTTGCTTTTGCCTATCTAACTCACTCTGCAATACTCCATATTTAACAATTCTGTCATACTCATCAAGCAAAAGTTTTAAGCCTTCTTCTATCTGCCCTTCTTTTGCTTCAAAGGCAAGACCATCAAAATATACACCATCAGTAATAGAACCAGAAGAGTCCTCTGCGTCAAGCCAAGGAGCATTGCCCGAACGAGAAATTTCATCAAGTCGGTCTGTTAGAATAGAAGAAAAAATTGATTCTTTTATGCTCTGCGCTAAGTCTTCTGTAGTGCTAAGTACATTTTTTTGCTGTAATAAAAGCATCTCTACTATAGTGTTACTTAATTCATCATCAGTTATGATTAAGGCATCTTTTTGATTTCGCTCTGGAACACTATACTTTACAGTTTCTATAGAAGTTTCTGAAGCAGGAATAGAAGACATTGCATCTTTTACCGCTTTTTCTAATACAGATGCTTTTGCATCTCCTACAACAACTACAGACATAAGTTCAGGACGATACCACTTCTTATAAAAATCTATAACACGCTCTCGCTTTATATTACGAATAATATCCATATCACCTATAGGAAGGCGTTCTGCATAACGAGAATCTTTTAATAAAAATGGAATTAATTTATTTTGAACTCTACCACCAACTCCTTGTCCTAAACGCCATTCTTCTATAACAACACCACGCTCTTTATCTAGTTCAGTT
>CAJOPO010000247.1 GCA_905236315.1 uncultured Treponema sp. | reverse complement strand
CAATGCAACTTAAAATGTAATCTTTGTAAACATTAGTTTTTAATTCCCTGTGGCTTCTCTCACACCAGTATAATTCATGATGAACATAGACATACTTTGGGCAGGGAATAAAACTCTGTGGTAAAAAAAGTTTTTCTAGGAATTGATGAGTTGCATATTTATCAAAACAGATTAACTGAGTCTCTTGACTATGAGAGTATGTCTTTATTCCATGCTCGTTTAGAATATTAGAAATCATAGCATCTTGTAAGCCTAGCCAGTCATAAGGAGCAGTCCAAAAACTTGCTGCGATTGCAAGGTCTGGCTTTAGCGTAATGAGTTCTTGGGAAAAGTCAAAAGCGTTATTTGCATTTGAAAGTATATATTTTGCATTAGGGGCACATTCTACGCTATCTTTATAAATATCCAATAGAAACATTGCAGGTAGCTGCGTTACTATAGTAAAAGAGTGTTGCGGATATGAGGATATTGCTTTTTGCCATAGGGAACTTGCAGAAGGCACTTGTTGTATTTGATAATCTTGAAGATTAAAGGTACTTGCATTTGTGCTAAAGATTACAATATTCATAATTTATCCTAAAGTAAACGAGAAAGTTCTTCTATTGTTAGTTCCCTATATTGACCAGGAAGCAATGTTTTATCTAAGTATAAACTCCCTATAGCAATGCGCTTTAGAAAAATAACTTCGTTATTTACAGCGCGAAACATACGTTTTACTTGATGAAACTTTCCTTCTGTAAGAGTTAGGGTGCATGTATTAAAATCGCTCCCCTTTAGTGTGCAATAAGGAAATGAGTGGTCATTTTCTATCCAAGTAATTTGAGAGGGCTTTGTTACAAAAGAAGGAGCATTTTTTTCTTGTGGTAAATAAATGCCTTTTGCAAAAACTTCTTGAATGTCTTTCTTTTCTTTTGCACTTGGATTATGTAATAAATAAACAAGATATGTTTTGGCAGTTTCCTTTTGCGGTGATGTTAGCTTATGAATGAGATGACCATCTGTTGTAAGTAGCAATAAACCTTCTGTGTCTAAATCTAGTCTACCTGCACTTTGCAAAGGAGAGCCATAAACCGTTTTGTGATATTTATCTTCTGTTATGCAATCAAAAACTCTTTTATGCTGACCTTTTAGCGTGGTACATACAGTATTTTGCTCCTTATTCATCATAAGATAAAGGTCGCGCTCTAAATAAATATTTTTGCCATCTATTGTTAATATATCTTTTTGGCAGTTTACTATAGTGCCTCCATTAATAGCAGGGGCATTGTTTAGCATAATTGTATGCGAATGAATAAAACGCCTAGAGCGAGAGTGAACACATAATTTTTTTCGTATAAGTAGGTCATCTAACCTTGTGCAATATGGAGTCATTTATAAAAAAATGTTTAGTGTACCTGTAAAACACTTCTGTACTATGATATTAAATAGAAGATTGTTTATCAACTGCCTTGTTCGTTCCTGCAGATTCTGTTAGCCCATTGGCAAAGGTAGAAGTATTCAAACTATAAAGTATTTAAGAAAAGTGACTTTGATGATAATTCAACAGATTCGTATGACAATTTTCATATTTATTATGATGCAGAAAATCTTTGTGAAGCTGTAGAATTTTTTGGAAATATATCAATTACTTTTAACAATATGGAGTTATTAGGACAATCATATAAAAATGTAAAATCAAAGTTTTTAGAGCTTGACCATTTTCTTGAAGTTGATGACTGTGGATTTACATCTTATAAATTCGGATTAGGAATTTATGTATCTAATAGTGAATCTTACGCCTCAATTGTTGAAGGTGTTATAGTTTTCAAAAAAAGGATATTATGACTAAACTTTAAAATTGTATTTTGAAAAAATCAATTTGTTCCATCTGTTTCTCATGACAACAGATAGCGGCGGTAAGTTCTTTAACAGGCAGAAAAGACAGTTCAAGGCTTCATGAATCTTTGAGCCACAAAGAGAATGCATTTCTATATAGAAGAAAGTGCATTTTCTTTACTTATTTAGATGAATGTTTTTATGTTGTGTTGACAAAAAATTATGGATAATTAGTATTTACAAGTTACCTGTATTTTTACCCCTATAAAAAAACTGGCTCTTCTCCAAAAAGTGTGGGTAGAGCCTAAAATCATATTACGCCATGACGGCATATTTTTCAAGGGGAAGTT
>CAJOPO010000246.1 GCA_905236315.1 uncultured Treponema sp. | reverse complement strand
TATAATCATCTTTTACACCAGGAATGGTTGCTATCATATTAGGGCGCACACCACTAGAAACGCGGCTATCTGGAGCATCATAATGCTCGATACGATTTATTCCATGCTTTTTTAGCCATTCTTCTAAGGCTAAGGCTTTTTTTGCCTCTCCATCGCCTCCATTTTCTGGAGCAAGAGCAGGAATAGAAGTGAGTAGCTTTTCTAGTTCTACCATATCCGTAGTATGTTCTTCAATAAAGTTTTTTAAATGTGTAAATTCTTCAGACATATATAGCCTCATAAATATTAGATTTTTGCAGGTGTCCAAAATTGAGAAGTAAATTCTAATAAAGTATTTGCAAATGGAATTTCTTCTATTATCTTTGTAAAAGTTATTCCACATTTTTGCATTATATAACCATCAACTTCATAATTTACTTTTTCAACTTCTACACTTCCCTCTATAGTTCCCACCTTTCTAGAATCAACAAAATTGCCTTCTGCGTCTTGTTCTATTTTATACAAAATGGCCGAAAATTTTTTATGCTCTGCGTCATATTTTAAAGCACCCCTATATAAAACTTCCTGTTCTTCAGGCTGCTCTAAACGAATAAAAGATATAAAATCATCTGCAATATCTATTTCGTAACTATGGTCATCTATAGAGGCAAAGCAAACTAGGTTTCCTAATTCTTTATCAAAATCTATAAAGCGGTATAAATATAAGGAGTCATTATTTATCTTATAAATATAAGTTTTTTGTGTATTAAAATAATTATTTATATTTGAACTAAAATATTCATCATATAATTGCTTATATTCTTTTTTACTTTGTTTATCTGCTTCCGTGTTTTTTAGCAAGATAGATATATAATGTTGTATTTGCTTTTTATTTGCATTAATGTATTGAGAGGGCTTAGAATATTCCCTAGTATCTTTTAATTTTAATAGTTTTAAATATAATTCTTGCTTACTTTCATTATATGAATATGAATATAATTCTTGTTTTTTTACACCAGCAGAAAAAGATAATATATCAGAAGAATATCGTATTACAGTACCATTTGTTAGAAAATTCCATTCTGTGTTTCCTTCTGAATCAGCAAAAACATTTCCTGCAAAAATATCATTTTCAAGATTTTGTTGCACATTTTGATTTTTTGCATTTGTTGAACAACTAAAAAATGTAAAACATAAAAAAAATAAAGAAAACGCCCCTACCCAAGTCCTCATATTTTTATTATATATGCTTTTAAGATTTTTGTACAGACATACACTTAAGATAGCCAAGGAAATCAGTTTTCAAGGGAGTGCCCTTGAACCCCGTGTTTTTTATTCTTGTGTAACAAACGGATTTGTTCGCACCTAACGGTGCTCACTAAGAACTAACAAGAGAGAGGGCAATGCACTTATGCGATGCCAGCCCCTTGTTGTTATATACGACACTTTTTTAAGTTTTTATTACTGACGAGTAAAAACCATGCTACTATCTTCAGCGTCTGTAAGTGTTGAATAATCGCTACTAATATTTAAAACTCCACCACCTTTAGTTGCATCACTTGCTACGTACTTTACTGTAGACCCATCTATTGTATAGGTTGCTGTAGCACTTTCATTATCAGAACTATTAGAGGGATCTACATATTTATATTCAAATGTAGAAGAAAAGGCCATAGCTAACAACGCCATAAAAACTGTTAATAACGAAAGTTTAATAGATTTCATAAGGATTCCTCCATAAAGAATAAATTATAACAGAATTATACCCCCCGCATAAAGTCAAGATATTTTGCTTCTTTCCTATTCAAATTTTCTAAAAAGGCTATACCTTCGCACTCTAAAGGCTATACCTTTTGACTGCGAAGGTAGTACCTTTTGGGTGTAAAGGTTATACCTTTTAGGTGTAAAGGTACTACCTTTTTGATATAGGAAAACTAAACCTTATAATAATTTCCGTAAACAATATTCTTGTATAACAAACGGATTTGCTACGAGTTAACACTCTTCGCTTCTTTTATGTGAGCGTCGTTAGACGCGAACAAATCCGTTTGTTTCCCCTCTTGTATATGTATCATTTTGACCCATTTATAAAAATAAAATTACAAACTTTTGGGCAAAAAACACCTTTATTTAACAATCCGTACCGCAGCACAAAGCACTCATTTGAGTATGTAAAAAAAAGATACTCCCTTTAACCTCAAAAGGTACTATCCTCGTACCCTAAAGGTAGTACCGTTACACACAAAAGGAAGTACCTTTATCTTTAAAAGACAGTACCTTAAAAAAAAATAAAAAATTGGCACACTTTATGCTTATAGTATTAGTGTACGGCAGTAAGCCGTAAAATTAAAACTACAAATAAAACTTTTAGAGAGGTAAAATTATGAACGCACTTTCACTTTTAGACACTGTATTAAATGGAAACAATTATGGATTAGCATGCTTTCCTGAACTTGCAAGCCCTTCTTCAATGCCTGCTGTAGATGTTATCCAAGCTGATAAATCTTATACCATATCTATGGACTTACCAGGAATGACAGAAAACGATGTTGACATCAACTTAAAAGATAATCGTCTTACTATCTCTTCTGTAAAAAAAGCAGAAGAAACAAAGTCTGAAGACAATGAAAATAAGACTGTTTATCTCTTGAGAGAACGCCACAACGTAGGACAATTTACAAGAACATTTACATTGCCAAAAGATGCTGATAGCGAAAATATTAACGCAAAATTTAATAATGGAGTTTTAGTAATTACTATAGGCCAAAAAGCAGAAGAGCAGCCTAGAAAGATTACTATTAATGTAGCTTAAGATTTTATAATATACAAAAGACTCCTTTTATTAGGAGCCTTTTGTATACTTTAGTGTAAAATGGGGTCTATATTTGCATGACCTGAAGCAACAAAGGGTAGCACATTTTCATCTATATTAATGTTTAATCGCACAAAATGAGGTCCTTTTGTAAACGCTTTTTTATACCATTCTGTATCTACATTTGCATCTATTGCGTCTATACCAAAGCCTTGTGCTATATGAATAAAATCCGCTTGTTTTTTGAATTCGCTAGCGGAATAATTTTTATTAAACAAATACATCTGTTGTTGTCTAACCATACCAAGACTACCATTCTGAAGAACTATAATAGTAACATCTAAATCTTCTTCTGAAAGAGTTATAAGTTCTTGTATATTCATCAAAATGCTACCATCGCCGCTAATGCAAACAACGCGAGATTTTCTGTTTGCTAATGCAGCCCCTATAGCAGCAGGAAGCCCAAAGCCCATAGTTCCCAAAGAACCACTTGTTAATAACTGGCGAGGATGTTCAATAGGATAATATTGTGCTGTCCACATCTGGTGCTGACCAACATCTGTAGTAACAATAATATCTTTAGGATTAACGCCTGCTTTTTGTGCCATAACAGGAATATCACGGATAAAAGAACGAGGATTTACGCTATCTTTAGGAACACTATCACAGCGTCCCATAAGGATATTTTCTGTCTGTTCATATAAACTATGCAAATCTTCTATATATTTCTCTCTCTGTGCATTATATTTAGACAAGTCCTTTGATAAAAGTTCCTTGCTAAGAAGAGGGAAAACATTTTCCACTTCCCCTACAATAGCAATGCTAGAAGGCAATATTTTATTTATTTCGGCAGCGTCAACATCTATATGCAATATCTTTGCGGTAGGACAAAACTCCTTTATAACACCTGTTGCCCTATCATCAAAGCGCACTCCTGCAGCAATTATTACATCAGCGTCATGCATAGCTCTGTTTGCACTCACAGTTCCATGCATACCAACCATTCCAAGATTATTCTTTACACTATGGGGAACCACGCCTATTCCCATTAAACTAGTTGTAACAGAGCAAGGATAAACAGCTAAAAAATCATTTATCACTTTAGAAGCAAGGGGACTATTACAACCTCCCCCTACAAACAAAACAGGCTTTATGGCATTAGCTAAAGTATCTGCCATAGAACTAATAATCATTGGAATATCATTAGCAGGAGTTGCAAAACGATGTGCAAATACAGATTTTTTTGCACTCTCAAAACTTTCTAAAACAGGCCATTGCTCAAATTCAACAACAGAGGTTTGAACATCTTTGGGTAAATCAATTAAAACAGGGCCAGGTCTACCGCTAACAGCAATAGAAAAAGCTAAGGGGATAGCGGTAAGTAAATCCTTAGGGTCTTTTATCATCATGCTATGCTTAGTAATAGGAAAAGAAAGACCAAATGTATCTGCTTCTTGAAAGCCATCGGTTCCTATAATATTAGTATTAACCTGCCCTGTAAAAGCTATAATAGGAACAGAATCACATCTAGCATCTGCTATTGCTGTAAGAAGGTTCATTGCTCCAGGACCACTTGTTACCATACATACAGCAGGTAAGCCTGTACTGCGCGCCATTCCCTGTGCTATAAAGCCTGCAGCCTGTTCTTGTCTAACAAGTATATGTCTTATAGAACTTCTATTTAACTCATCATATAAAGGAAGAATATATCCACCCGGTAAACCTGCAACTGTAGTAATACCTTCCATTTCCAATAATTTTATAATAATCTGAGAGCCTGTTGCCTTTATCATTCCGCTATTCTACAGAATAATAGTATTTTTTTCAATGGTCATCTTCTATATTTATACTATTTTATATATAATTAAAATATGAAAAAGATAATAACTGTTTCTACAAATGAAAAAACTGTTAAAGTTGTAGAAAACTCTTGTATGAATTTTAAATCATTCTTTCATGCAGAGTTCTTGGGAACAACAGAGGCTGCAATTAATTTTATTAACTACGAATTGCCCGAAATAAAGGTATTAGATTTTACATCTGAAGGCATTGATTGTGATGAAATTATTGATTCCATACACAAAGATTCTTGGCTTCACTATGGGGGTATAATAGCAGTTTGCAAGGATAGGGCACAAGTAAGGCAGTTAGAAGAGCGCAAAGACGGTAATATATTAGCCTCTCTTACACAAGAAGATTTTTCGCAAAACTTTGAGCGTCTTTTGCGTATTCTTTATAAAAATCAACATTTTCTATACACACGCGGTATGCAAGATACATTAGGCGGAAGGGAAAAAGGAACCTTTATATGTGGCAATGACCCAATGGATTTAAGATTTTATACAAATTTTCTTGTAAGTTATTTATATAATACTAATCGCATTTCTAATGAAGATAGAGCAATTTTACAGATGACATTAATGGAACTGTTAATGAATGCTGTAGAGCATGGTAACTTAAATATCTCTTATGAAGAAAAAAATGAATGGCTTAAAAATGGTGGAGATATTTTTTCTTTAATAAAAAAACGTTCTTCCGAACCTAAATATGCCAACAGAAAAATCCATATATCATACCTAATAAAAGAAGCCGCTTCTGCTTTTAGGATAGAAGATGATGGAGATGGATTTGATTGGAGAAATGCCGTTGATAATACTGATAATTTAGAAGAAAACGGCAGGGGCATTTCTATTACAAAACAGTTTGTACAGAAATTAGCGTATAACGAAAAAGGCAATCAAGTTACTTTTTCTATAAAAAATAGTAAAAATGTTGTAAATGCTATTCCAAGCATAATGGATGGTTTTGATGCCATTGAATACAAAAACAAAGAAGTTATATGTCGCCAAGATGAAGAATCAAATGACCTATTCTTTATCGTACAAGGTCGCTTTGCAGTCTACGTAAATGGCACTCTAAGTTCAATTCTAACACCTGCTGATATTTTTATTGGCGAAATGGCATTTTTATTAAACGATAGACGAACCGCAACAGTTGTAGCTGTAGGGAACTGTAAATTAATTAGATTATCAAAGACAGCGTTTCTTGCCCTCATAAGAAAGAATCCTCATTACGGAATTTTCTTAAGCAAAATGTTAGCACAGCGTTTAGCATTGCAAGCCCAGTATTCATACATATTCCAACAAAAGATGCAAGAAATGCAAACTATGATAAAGCCTGCAACGTAGTAAAACATAAGAAAAACAAACTATAGGAGTTAAGTTATGTCCTTAAATTGCAATGAACTTAATTTAATATTAGAAGAACTAAACTTAGAAGGAAGCTTTATACAAGAGATTATTCAGCCAAGCTATGATATGCTTTGGTTCCGTATAATAAAACAAGGCGACTTACAAAATATAGTAATATGCACAGGGGCTAGTGTTTGCCGCATTAACGCTACAAGTATAAAAGCTCCTAAAAATACAAAACCTTTACGCTTTTATGAATTTTTGCGTTCACATATACAGGGGCTAAGGATTAATTCTTGTAGGCAATTAGGACTAGACCGCATAGTTAAATTTGACGTTTCTACATGGAAAGAACGTTTTTACATTTACGCAAGATTATGGTCTGGGGCTGCAAATGTAATCGTAACTAATGAAGAAAATATTATACAAGACTGCATGTATAGAAGACCAAAGCGCAATGAAGTAACAGGTGCTACTTTTATAATAGAAGAAAAGGTACCCACAGAAGAAGAGCAAAAGACAGCTTTAGAGCGTTTCCCCATAAGGACATTTGATGACATAAAAACTTTATGGCAAAAAAAAGAAGGAAATACTGACTTTGATAAACTTTCTTTTAATCAAAAAATAGATTTATTTTATACAGAATATGCCACAGCCCTTTCTCGTGAAAGTTTATTGCAGCAAGCAGAAAAATGGTACAATATAAAACACAGCAAAATGCAAAATGCCTTAGAGAAATTATTAGCAAAACAAAAAGATTTTGCTGGGGCAGATAGATTAAAGCATACAGGCGACCTTATATTATCTTATGCACAGTGTGCAAAAGGAAATTCGCTCGATTGTGAAGATTACGAAACAGGTAATAATGTTCATATACGCTTAGACCCTTCAAAAACACCACAAGAAAATGCTGCTATATATTATGAAAAATATAAGAAAGCTATATCAGGTATGGAAGATTTACAACATGATATAGAGCTTTCTCAGCGCAATATTCAAGCATTAGACAAAGAATACAAAGATATATTAGAGCAAAAAAATGTATTAAAAATAGAACAAATGCTACGTAAAGATACAGCCCCCAAGCAGAAAGAAGAAAAAAAACACGCAGGCTTACATTACGAAGTAGACGGTTGGACTATAATGGTTGGCAGAACAGCAACAGAGAATGATGATTTATTGCGCCATACAGTAAGAGGTAGCGATATGTGGCTACACACAAGAGATTTTGCTGGAGGATATGTATTTATAAAGGCAAAAAAAGATAAAACTGTTCCTTTGGAAATATTACTATATGCGGGAAATCTTGCAGTTTATCATTCAAAGGCAAGGCATAATGGGCAGGCGGATTTATATTACACACAGGTAAAATATTTACGCAGAGCAAAAAATGGACCTAAAGGTTTAGTGCTTCCAACTCAAGAAAAAAATCTTTTTATAAAATTAGATGAGGCAAAATTAAGGTACTTGGATAATATACAAAAAGAACAGGAAGGCATTTATGGTAAATATTAAAGTAAAAGCCAAATTGCCTTTTTTATGGGGTAAGTCTGTATTTTATAAAGAAAGCTGGTCGAATATAAACTTAATTGTGGGACCAAACGGTTCTGGGAAGACGCTACTTGCAGAATGTATTTCTACACAATTTAAGCAAAATAATTATTCAATAAAGTTTTTAAAAGCAGACAGTCGTAATGACAGTGAAGCCTTAGAAATACTAAAATCTAAAGAAGAAATACGCAATAAAGTTCAAACTGTTCTTTCTGATATGTTTAGAAAGTCCATTGTATTTAAAAACTCAAGAGATGGAAGTTTTAGACCTGTAGTAGTAAATAAAGCATGGAACGTGGAATATGACTTACAAGAAATTGAATGTCACGGCTTAAAAGAAATAATAACGCTTTTGGTAATCTTATATGCAAACACAGGTAATACTTGCATTGTCTTTGATGAACCAGAGTTACACTTGCACCCGCAATTCCAACAATTCTTTGCAGAAGAATTACGCCGTGTTTCTAAACGACATCCTAAACGCATATATTTTTTAATAACACATTCACCATATTTCATTGACTTACGCCAAAGTGAAGATTTAACAGGCGTAATAGTATGCCATACGAACAGGGAACCTACACATATAGACAGCCTTAACAAAAAAGACGCTGACTTATTCCGTCGCTTTTTACCG
>CAJOPO010000245.1 GCA_905236315.1 uncultured Treponema sp. | reverse complement strand
CCACTCAAGGTACTCTAAATTTTGGCGAATACAAGGCAACCATTATGCCCACCAAAGCCAAAGTTTGCACTCATTGCAATCTTTAATGCGGTATCAAGTCCCTTGTTTGGTGTATAATCCAAGTCGCAACCGCCTTCTACATCTACCTCATCAAGATTAATAGTAGGTGGCACAAAGTTATTTTCCAACGCTTTTATACATACAAGAGCTTCTAGGGAACCTGCATTACCCAAACAATGACCTGTCATGCTCTTTGTAGAAGAGATATGCAATTTCTTAGCTGCCTCTCCAAATGCCATGTGAAGCATTTTTGTTTCTCCAGAATCATTTAGATGTGTACTAGTTCCGTGAGCGTTATAATATTGCACATCCTCTGGCTTTATTCCAGCGTCTTGCATTGCAAGAGTCATACATCTTCCACCAATAATGCCGTCTGGATTTGGAGCAGTAAGATGATAGCCATCGCTAGAAGCACCATAGCCTAAAAGTTCTGCATATATATGTGCACCACGAGCTTTTGCGTGTTCATACTCTTCAAGCACTAGAATTGTTCCACCTTCTCCCATAACAAAGCCATCTCTCTGCTTATCAAAAGGACGGCTTGCTTTAGAAGGTTCATTTTCCCACTTTGTACTTAAAGCCTGCAAAATATTAAAGCCCAAATTAGCAAATCCATTTTGTGTGCTTTCTGCTCCACCAGCAAGCACAACATCACTTCTGCCACAACGTATATGGTCTAAGGCATCTCCTATAGCATCTGTACCAGAGGCGCAAGCAGTTGCTATAGTATGAGTTGCCCCATGTAAGCCAAATTCAATACTTATGTTTGCAGCTCCCTCGTTAGGAATGAGCATAGGAACAGTCATGGGAGACATTCGTGTAAAATTAGATTCAAAATAGCTCTTCATACTGCTTTCTGTAACTTCAAATCCACCAATGCCTACACCCAAAAATACGCTTGCTTTATCTAAAACTTCTTTATTATCAGTTAACCCTGCATCATCAAGAGCCTGTTTTGCTGCTGACACTGCGTATTTTGAATATCGAGCCATTTTACGAGCAGATTTAGAATCCATATATTTACTAGCGTCAAAGTTTTTTACTTCTGCTGCATACTTTACCTTAAAGGGCGTTGGGTCATAATAACTAATTGTAGCAACGCCACTCTTTCCCCCTGCTATAGCATTCCAAGTTTCTTCTACAGAGTTTCCAACTGGCGAAATACACCCCAATCCTGTAACTACTACTCTACGCATAAATCTCTCCTTAGCAGCCCATGCCACCGTCTACACCAAGCACTTGGCCTGTGATATATGTACTTAAATCGCTTGCAAGGAACAATGCTGCATTTGCAACATCTTCAGTTTTTCCTGCACGCTTTAGGGGAATCTGTTCTACCCAAGCAGAACGAATATCTTCTTTAACAGCTTGAGTCATATCAGTATCTATAAAGCCCGGAGCTATGCAATTTACACGCACACCCCTGCTACCAACTTCTTTTGCAAGAGATTTGCTATAAGCGATGAGCCCTCCCTTGCTTGCAGAATAATTTACCTGTCCTGCTCCTCCGTGAATACCCACTATAGAAGCCATATTTATAATGCTTCCTCTGCGCTTTCTTATCATATCACTACTTATAATCTGACCTGTTAAGAAAGCAGATGTAAGATTTACAGCTATAACAGAATCCCAGTCTTCTTTTTTCATTCTAAAGCTTAAAGTATCACGTGTTATGCCTGCATTGTTTACTAAAATATCAAAACTGCCCGCTTCTGCCATTGCATTTTTTATTGCGCTTGTAAGGTTTTCTGCGTTACCTGCGTCTGCATAAAATTCATGAAAAGCACTACCGTGTTCTTTTGCTAAGTTTTCTAATTCCGCTTTGCCACTAGATTCATGGGTACACATTCCCCATACCTCTGCACCTTCAGTCAAAAACACTTCTACAATCTTTCGACCAATTCCGCGTGAAGAACCTGTAACAAGGGCTTTTTTATCCTTTAATAAATCCATATTTTCACCTTATAATGAATTAATAACTTCTGCAGTGTTTACTGGAACAGCAGTTAAAGTAGACCCCATATCTGTCTTTGCCCACAAACCAGAAAGAACTTTTCCAGGTCCTGGTTCTAATACAGACCATTCATTAGAAGAATCTTCTTTTATTATTCCTGCAAGAACTGCCTCTTCATCTGTCCATAGAACAGGATGAGTTAAATGCAAAACAGCACTAGATTTTACTTCATTTGCAGAAAGAGCTTGTTTTCCGCTTACATTGCTAAACAAGGGAATTTTAGGTTCATTAAAGTGAACGTCAGCGAGCACTTTTTCAAAGTTATCAGCCGCTTTTTGCATAAGTG
>CAJOPO010000244.1 GCA_905236315.1 uncultured Treponema sp. | reverse complement strand
TGTTCTTCTTCACTATCATCATCTAAAAGTTCATCTACATTGGGTAAATCTATTGTAAAAACAGTACCGTCTTTATCTGTTATAGAATTATCATTAGTAGAGTCCTTGCTAGAATCATCTAAAATATTGCTATCTGTAAGTGGCTCATCATCAAGCAGATTATCAGGAGCAAACTCTTGTTCACCTGTAAAAAAACTGTCAACTTTAGGCATATCGTCAGTTATTTCTGAAGTATTTTCATCTTCTAAGACTGGTGGTTGTGTTAAAAATGATTCTAAATTATCAAAAGAAAAGTCATCATCACCATTAGAAGCATTTGCTTCTGTATCTTGAGAAGTGCTTTCTGTAGGTAAATCTATGGGTAAGTTTTCTATTAAGGCAGCAGGGGGATTGTCTGCACCACCTTCTTCTTTAGGGGAATCTAAATCATCAAATGCAGATAAATCTGCGGAACTAGAAAAATCTTCTATGGGTGAAAAATCAAAATCATCATCAAGACTAGCGGATTTTGCTGAATCAGAAGATGCTTCCTCGCCTTCTGAACTTGCCGCTTTTTCCTCTGGTTCTGCATTTTCTATATTAAAATTAGCAGGTTTACTGCGTTCTTCTTCAGAACGAGAAACAAGACTTACGTGCTTTTTACTTACTTTTCCAGTTTCCTTATCTAAAACTTGGGCGTGTAGTTTATTGTTTTCATCAAAATGCAAATCCACTTTTAAACTAGGCTCTCCATAAGGATGAGGATTTAAATCTTTTATCTCTAAGCTATCTATATATTGGGCATCAGCCATAGACCCCAGTTCTGAACTATATAAGTCCAACTGAACTGTAGTTTGATTATCTTGCACAGTTGTAACGTCTAATGTAATGCTGTCTGAACTTCCTTCCTGCATAATAGGATAGAAAGAACCATCTGCAAGTTTTATTCCTATAGACTTCATTAAATTTATCCCCTTTTTTACTCAAGCTGCTAGACTAAATAGGTAAAATAAGTTGTAAAGTGTCTTATTTTATGCTCCATTTATTCAAAAACTGTAGTATTCAAGTGTCTTACTTTCGATACTCATAAACAAAAGTAGATTGGCTTTGCAATTCTGCTGTTATAGAACCAAACTTTGCTGCAACCGTATAAGTGCTTATTGTTGTAGGGTTACCATTTGAATCGTTTTTATACAATTCTCTTTTATATAGTATTCCCTGCTGATTATATGTTTGTATCTCTATAAGAAAATTATGCGCATCATATAAGTATACTGTCTTTGTACTAGGTTTTCCATCGTTTTTTTGTATTTGAGATTGCTGCAAATAACCATTTTCGGAATATACACGTTGTTCTGTTTGGTCTAGGGAGCCATCTCCAAAATATCTATTTACCGTAATACCTTGGTTATTTTCATTAGTTAATGATATATTACGATATAACAAAGCCCCCTGTCCATTGTAATAAGACTCTGTTGTTCTTGAAGTTTTATCTTTTGCAGTATATTCGTATATGGTCTTGCCAATAAGTTCATTGTTTGCATTGAACTCTGATTCTGCTAGTACACGTCCGCTTTCATCATATTCAAAGGTATTCTTCCATACTAATACATTACTACTATTATAGAAGCGACTTTCTTGAACTCTTCCTTTACTATTATATTGGTAAGTAATTCTATCCACTAGTACATTTTTTGCATTATAACAGGCAGATTCCACTTCTCTGTTATTTTCATCAAAAATGTGTTCATATTTAACAGAGGGATAACGATAGGTGTTTCCAAACTGGCTTACTATATTATAATCGGTTTTGGTATAAGAAGTAAGGGAGCCTTTAGGATTAATATCATTTTTATCAAAAGCAAAAGCACTAAACGTAAAAAAAAGCAACGTAATAAGTGCTATTTGTAATTTTTTCATAAAATCCTCCAAAGAAAAGACATCTTACCTTATTCTATATTAATTTCGACAAAAACAAAAGTCTTATCAAGTAAAAATTTAATAGGGAGCCTCTAAAAACTTCAGTTTTTAGAGGCAACTTTGAAAATGCGATGTTGTAAGTCGCGCTATTATAGCGACTTACAAC
>CAJOPO010000243.1 GCA_905236315.1 uncultured Treponema sp. | reverse complement strand
TTTACCGCGATTTAACACATACCACAAACAATTCTTTTTTTCGGATAATCAAATATTTGTAGAGGGCTACACAGACAGGCAGATATTTACAAACTTACTACCTTGCATACAAAGAGGAACTGCAGCAACAGGCATAATAGATGTGGGCGGGAAAGATGAACTTGGAGTTTTTTGTAAAGTATGTTCTCTTCTTGGAACAAACAGCCGTATAATTACAGACCTTGACGCATTATTTAGCGGTAAGTTGAGAGATGTATTCTGCTCTGACGAAAGAACAAAACAGTGGCTAGAAAAACAGGAAGAGAAGCAGCAGAAGTTTTTTTGCAAAATATTTACAAAAAAAGAATTACAACACAAGATAACGTTAGAAAAATTAATTACACGTTTAGAACGTTATCTATCAGTAATTGGGAAAGAGCTTTTAAATATTGAACTAAGCAGCACTTCAAATATAAGCCTAGAGTTTACCTCTCTAATAGAAAAGCTAAATTCACTAGCACAAAAGCATACAAATGCAGAAAGCATAGATACATTTAAAACTGTAGTATTACAGGGAACTTTTGTGTGTCGTAAAGAATTAAAGAGTTATCTGCTTTCTAGCAGTGCTACAATGCTTCAAGAAATACAAAGTCTACTTTCTCTTATACTTGCGGGTGCAGCTTCTTGTGGAGTATACATACTACCCAATGGCTGCATAGAAAATTATTATACGCAAAACAAAATTCTCTTTATGCCTGTACTAGCAAAAGATAAACTCTTCCATGAAGAGTTACAGTTCATTATGAACTCTGATATAAAAACGATACGCTATAAATATAAAGATTTGATAGCTATACTAGAAAATGTATGCGCAAAATGAAAAAGTTTTAGCTTGCTATTATATATCTAAAAAGAATACTGATAGTACACAGGTAAACTCCATTGCAATGAAAAAGAGCTAGGAGATAACTCTTTATAAATAAAGTCTGCTCCTACAGAAATTATGTGTTTTGAAAATGTAAACTGTACTCTAGGATAAAACTCATAGGAAGAACGAGAAAGTAAGGCATCTTGAGTATTTAATGCTGCATAGTAAAAAAATCTAGGACGGAGAGCAATGTGTTCAGTTATAGGAATATGGCTCTGAACTCCTGTATAAAGGGGCACGTAATTTCCTATAACAGAATATCCCCCTTCTCCTTCTAGTATTATCTGCACAATACCAAATGAAGAGCGCATATTAACAGAAGCAAAATTAGCATTTCCTACTGACTTATAATTGCTTACATTCTTAAAAACACTGTTTGCAACGTAGGGTTCGGCATTAAAAGAAAAAGAAATAAAAAGAGATATTTTACTTACAAAACCATCAAAGTTAGGTTTCCACAACAAAGAAAGTGTTCCTGCAAAATCATTACTTTCGCTAGTTTTTTCAGTGGCTGCTGTATGGTCATACCAAAAAGACGCACCTGTGGTGAGGTCAACATTCTGTAAAAGTGTACTTATATCAAATGCGAGTCCGCCGTGTATACCCATAGAAGACGAAAAAGCTGTATAACTTTCGGATAGCGGAATTGCACATCCTACACTAAGACCGCTAAATTTAGTTTGAAAACCTAGTCCTGTTTTACCCCAGCGAGATGCTCCTGTGTACACTTCTGCTAAAGAAAAATATGCTCCCTGTAAATAATATGAATACAATTTTCCTAATGCAAGTTCTAAAATATCGCATGCAAAAGGTCGCACTTTTATATATGCACGTTTTATTTCAAGTTTTTGACTTTCTTCTTCAAGAGAACTTGAATTGCTTATGCGATAATAGATTTTTGCCCCTATGCTAGCAAAGTCTGTATTCATAAGAGTATCAAATAAAATGTAAGCCCCACCAAATTGAAGCGCATCATCTTCTTTCTCCAATGGAGTTATTCCTGCAGTAAAAGAAGTTTTCCCTTCTTGTGCAAATAAAGCATTGGTGCCTACAAAAAACATACATAATATAAAAATAATGGAATACTTTTTCATTTGTCGTATTATAATAAGTATTTTAATTATTGTCATTAAGAAAATTTACTTATAAATAATTTCCATACCTTATTTAGCTAGTTTCTATAAATCCCTCAATGTGCATTATTGACACAGGTATAAAGTATTGTAATAATCACAATATGGATAATATAAAAAGAGGTCTTATTCTTGAAGGTGGTGCCTTAAGAGGCGTTTTTACAGCAGGCGTGCTAGATGTATTTATGGAAAACAACATAAACTTTGATGGCATGATAGGTGTTTCTGCAGGAGCTAGTTTTGGCTGCAATTTTAAGTCAAGGCAAATAGGAAGGGTCATTCGCTACAACAAAAGATTTTGCAAAGATAAGCGATATTGTTCATTACACTCCTTAGTAAAAACTGGCGATTTATTTGGTGCAGATTTTTGCTACAATGTAATTCCCAATGAATTAGATATATTTGATTTAAAAACCTATCGCGAAAATCCACTTCTGTTTTATATAGTCGCTTCTGACTGCCTTACAGGGAAGCCTGTTTACAAAGAGCTAAAAACTTGTGATACACAAGACCTTATATGGATGAGGGCAAGTGCTTCCATGCCTGTAGCTAGCAAAATTGTAGAAATAGATGGATACAAACTATTAGATGGGGGTATTACAGATTCTATTCCTTTGCGTTATTTTGAAAGTCTAGGTTATAATCGCAATGTAGTTGTTTTAACGCAACCTGCTGAGTATTATAAAAAGAAGACTAGTCTTTTATGGCTTATAAAAATAGCCTTAAAGAAATATCCTGCTATTGTACATGCTATGGAAAAACGTCATATTGTATATAACGAAGAAAAACAATATGTACTAGATAAAGCTCTCAAAAAAGAAGTGATTGCCATTTGTCCAGAAAAGCCTCTTGGCATAAGCCGCACAGAAAAGAATCCAAATGAGCTGCAAAGAGTTTATGATGAAGGGAGATGTGTTGCACAAAAGCACCTTAGAGAGATACAGAATTTTTTAGCATAGAAGATTGCTTTATAGAAAAACAATCGAATTTGTTTTTCATTTCTACATTCTGTTATTTTTCCATTGACAGCAGAAAGCATACAGTATTATACTAATTAAAGTGGAAAAAATACTTCCGCTCACGTTTAATTATGGATTGTTACTGTTTAGAATACAGGCAAGACCTACTTATCTTCTATATAATATTAATATAAGAGATAAATGGGTCTTGCCTTTTTTATTCATAACAATACACTTGGAGGTTTTAATGAAAAGTTTAAAGGGTAGCATAAAATTCCTTGTAACATCACTCTCTATTCTTCTTTCTGCAACAGCATATTCTTTTGCACAAGATAGCTACAAAGTTTCTTTGTACGGAACCATTACAGACGCAGGACAAGTAGTAGACCGCATGGTCATCGATTACGGCAAAGGTGCTGTTGTATCTGCTGTAGATAAAGACACCTTTACAGTTCATGCTGTAGGTTCAACAGCAAAGGCTCTAGAAGGCTCAGAAACCATAAGCTATGGCGACTACGAAATTGACCGCACTGTAGAAAAAGTTGCAGTAAAGAAAAACATAGTTACTGTATACTTTAATCAAAAAGAAGGGGCAACTCTTGCATATCTTTCTTCTGCACGCAATTTCCCTGTAGATTTAACATACACAATCACACAAAACAAAGCTATAACACTAAAAAAAGGCAAAACTACAGACACAGCCTATAGCGCACAGTACGAATGTGATAACTCCGTACTTGATGAAGAAGCTTCTCAATTCACATCTGTTATAGTAGAGGACGGTATAAATTATCAATTCTATGCCCCAAAGAAAAAGGCAAAAACACTTATTGTATGGTTCCATGGCAACGGAGAAGGCGATTATAATTTTTCAGGCAATAACGTAGCTCAACTTTTGGCAAACAGAGGTACAGTTGCTTGGGCAAGTGCAGAAGCACAAAAGATATTTGGCAACGCCTACGTTATGGCATTTCAAGCTCCAGAAACTTGGTACTATGCAGTGCAGAACAACCTTTTAGAAAAAGCAAAAGCAGAAATTGACGAAGTAATATCAAAATATGGCATAGACCCAAATCGCATAGTTCTTTCTGGCTGTTCTGCAGGTGGCTATATGTCTACACGCATGATAATTAAATACCCAGATTTATTTTCAGTTGCTATGATAAACTGCCCAGCATTAGATGTTGCAGATGCTCGCGGAGGTCAAACTCCTACTGACGAAGAACTTGAAAGCATTAAAAACTCACGTACTGCTATATGGCTAGTACAGGGGGAAAATGACGGTGTTGTTGATACAGAGCAATGTGCAAAGCGTCTTTTTGCTACTTTAACACAAGGGCAAGAGACAAATAATAAGACATTTACTCAAGACTTAGCTTCTGATTTTACCACAGCACAAACCGCAGATAAAAAATATTTGCTTTCTTTATATAAAACTACAGATTCTGACCGCGCTAAAGGAAAATTACAGTTTGCAGAAGACTACAATCAAGATGGCACTCTTGAACAGATAGAATATTCTAATCACTGGTCTTGGATTTATACCCTTAGAAATAATCCTCAATCTGTAGACGGTGTTTCTATATGGAAGTGGGCTGCTTCTTGCTTAAAGAAGAAGTAAAAATATTACAAACGTTATGCTATTAGTCCCCGAAATAACTTCGGGACAACACAGGCTAGGGACATTAGTCCTCAGCCTCTCTATCTTCTATTTCCTATCGTCTATCCCCTTATTCGCATAGCGTGCTAAACAATACAGCTAAATCTGCATTAAATTTCTCAGTAGACTCTTTTAATTCTTTTAAGAAGCCAGAATCATTAATTGTACCGAGCACAGCGTCCATTTCTTTTTGATTGCGGAATGTAATCGTTCTAAAGAAGTCCGTAAAATCCTTTTGCCTTGAAGATATAGAAGACTCTAGCATATTCATAGACATATATATAACATCTTTAGTAATATCAGAATAAATCTCTTTAGTAAAATCTGCTATATTTTTGCTATATAAAAACGAAAGTAGATACAAAGCATAGCGAGCCTTATATTCAACATAATGCTCCATGCAGTCATTATAAAATGAATGAACTTTCTCCCAAGAAAGAATATCTTTATTCTTTATAGCATTAAATAGTTCTTGTATTTTCTTTTCGGGTATAACCTGTCCGCCCACATTAAGCCACTCAGTATAAAGAGGAAGCCCTTCTATCTTTTGCAAATCTTCTAAAGAAAGTGCCTTGCAATCATTTTGCTTACACCAGTCCATTAGAGCTTCTACAGCAAAATACTTTATAATACGTCTATATTCTTTATATCCTTGATTTCCCTTATAAATAACCGCTCCATAACGTTTCTGGCAGCGGTCATCTGTAAGTAAAAATTGAGAATGTTGATTTTGATGTAAATAATCTTTAGCCACCTGTAAAAGTTCTTCCTCATTACTTGCACTAGCAGCACGTTTTCTGTAGTCATTAAGGAGTTTAGGGTCATAATTTAATGTTGTCATACGAGAGCAAATGTCTTCTGGCAAGGTTAGATAGCGCGCCGTAAGTTCTATAAGGCGACCAACGGCAGTCTTTACTTCTTGTATAGTGTCTGGTGCTAGAGGATTAGTTTCTATATTCTGAACTTTTACAACTCTTTTATCACGGGCTAAAAACTTATATTTATTGCGCACAATGGCATACATATTATACAAAAACCAATAACACGGTATAATATGAACAGAGCAATCACCTTCATTGCTTGGTGCTAAAAGACTAAAAGGATATGTAATATTAAGTTCATTCTGATAGCTTCCCTTTGCTACAAGTACAAAACTTGCAAACTTAGAATCATACTTAAAGTCCGAACACAAACCAGGCCAGAACCCACGCCCCGCAATCATTTCTCCATCAGGAGAGCGAGAATTATGATTGGAACCAATGGTAGCCGCACTAGCAATATTGCTTTGCCCCTGTATAGTTGCTGCAATTAAGAAAGAAGAGTTATGATGCTGTTCATGGAAGGGGAATATTAAGTTATTTAAAAGCTCACAGCAAGAAACAGTGGAATTATCACCAAGTACAGAGTTTAAAAGGCGCGCCCCATATTTTAGATGACAGTTCCTACCTATAACAAAGCGAACAGCAACGGCTTGATAAAACACATGGCTACCATAGCCCATTATGCCGTTTACCATTTCCACTCCCTCGCCTATCTGGCTAGGTTCTTCTTCAGAAGAAAGAACTGTAATATTCTTTAGCTTAAAGGCTCCCTTTATGTATGCATTGCTACCAATCCACACATCTTTTAGCAAAGTGCAGTTTTTTATAACAACATCACTTTCTACTATGCCATAAGTGGGTTTACTTCTATCATTGCCATATTCAGTAAGTTCTACAAAACGACTCATAAGAGCCTTATCTTCTCTATAGCGCGACCACAAATAAGCATCCGCTGTTATCATATCCTTAAAAGGCAAGATACCTCTTTCTCCGTTTTCATTGCCAACTCCAATCCATATTCGGTTTTCTTCCCCCTCACTACCTTTAAGAAGACCTTCTCCAAATTTGGAATGATTTGTGCAACTCATCTCTTGAATATTAAACAGCATTACCCTGCTACCAAGCCTATAATTGCTTATATAGCTTACATTATGAAGAACGCAATCATCGCCTGTAACCACATTATTTAATACAGAACGATATATGCCTGTTTTTAGTTCCAAATCATGATATTTTAACACAGCAGGGCGGATAGCTCCCAAAACAACATAGCCCAAAAACTCACTTTGTATTATCTGTTCAGCGCAAAATTCTCCTGGTACATTGCTTACATATATGTTTTGCCAGTCTGAATCTGAACTTGTGTTTCTATTTTGTATGAGTGTATATACTTCTTTTGCAGTAAGATGACGTTTATTCTTTAAAAGTTCCTGTGGAGGTAATATTTCTTTATCATTTGAAGAAATTAGTGTTACTTCTAGCATATTCTATCCTTATGGTTAGGCATTTTAGCATATTTAATTATGTATTTAAATACAATTTATGATATACTTATTGCAATGAAGACAAAAATTTTACTTATCTTCTTGCTAATATTTAGTTGCAATATAACATTTTTAAAAGCACAAGAAGAAAATCCTTTATATATTTCAACTATGCAAAACGGTCTTTCGGTCTTTACAAAAGAAGACTTTAGCTCTGCCCTAGTGCATGTTTCATTTGTATGCAGAAAAGCAGGGTATTCAGCCCAAACACAATATAACGCAGGCTTTTTTCCTCTTTATGTACAATTATTTAAATACATAGCGGAGCAAAAAGGATACAATATTTTTAAGACAATAGAATTAAATGCAGAATGTAAAGCAAATAGTGCAGTATTTTATGCAGATGTTCCCTATGAACTATTAAAAGACTTCTTAAACGCTTTGTATCAGAGCCTTGTAACAGTTGAATTAGAAGATAGCATAATAGAAAAGGTTTATAATGATTTTAAGATGCAGGTTATGGAATATTCAAAAAGTACAACAGGGTTTATAAACGCTGCCATAGATTCTAGAGTATTTAGTGAGGCCCCATGGACTATCGAATCAGGAGTTTATGCACCACTTTTTGCAAATATGACAGCTGCCCAAGTTAGAGCAATCATTACAGACATTGCCCGCTTATATTATATTCCCACTAATTGTGCAATCTTTGCCTCTGGCCCCATATCTAAAGAAAGATTTTATAATATGGCAGAGCAGGCTTTTTCTTTATGGCAGTCTAACTCTCAAAATATAGAAAATACGGTTTCTAATAATATAGAAGAAAAGTTAGAAACGGGCGATGAAGTGCAAAAAAAGTTTGTTCTCACAGACAGTGCTTTTAGTAGCGATTTAACACAACTTGTAGTTCAATACACTAACTTTTCTGTAGAACAAAATGCTATTCTTTCTGCAATGTTTAATCTAGCGCAAGATAGTCTTGTAAAAAATGAACTTAAAGACGACATTGTAGCCTTGCGTTCAGCAGATTATATGTCTGTACAGAGTGCAAATTATGGTAAAAAATCTAGGTTAATATTTCAAGCATTGCTAGAAAAACCATATTCATTTACCAAAGACGAATCTTTTATAAAGCCAGATATAAGCCCTAGCCCTATAGCACAGAGCGAAGCCTTTGTAAAGCACATAAAAGAATACAGTTTTTTAGAGAATAACTTTGCTATGGCAAAAAACGCTGTAAAGGCAAGTTTTAGAAAACAAACAGCTTATTCAGCCATTGAGATGGACTCCATTGCAGATTTTTGGGCTTTAACTCTAAATACGGATAGTGCAAACTGCTATAGACTTTTTTTGGATATGGAAAACACTATACAAGATATAGAGATGGAGCAAACTTCTAACAGTCTTTATGAACAAGAGCCTTTTGTATTTTTACTTGTAAACGATAGCGTTTATGAACAATATAAAGAAGATTTTGAGCAAGCAGGATATGAAAGGGTAACAAGGCAAAATGCTTCTTGGTATCATAATCAAGCAGAAAGCATTGTAGAAAATGTAGCAAAAGAAGAGAATTCTTTAATAAAGCAAATAGAAAGTGATTCTACTTTAACAGCAGACCAAATTTTTTATAGAATGAATATGGCTAATATAGAAGAAAGTTCTCTAAAAAATGGTATTCCCATAACGTATTATACAAGGAAGGATTCTCAAACAGTTTTTATCTCTGTATGTATAAAAGGAGGTGAACTTTCTTCTCCTGTAGATGAACATTTACTTAGAACTGTAATAATAAACTATTTAGCAAGAAACACACAGCAAGAACTTGCAAAACTATATGATAAAATGTCTAGATCTGTAAATATTAAAGCCTGGACAGAAGAAACAGTTTCTTACATAACTATGGAATGTTTATATGAAGACACAGCAAGCGTTCTACAAGCCCTTTCTCAAGCCCTAATTTACGGAGAGATAAAAGCGGTTACAGCAGATAGGCTTGTAAGAGAGCAAAAAGGTTCTTGGAACACAATGCTTTCTGACCCAAGTGTGCAACTAAAATATAATGCACTTAATTATTTATATAAAGACACTTCCTTTGCTAGATATTACAATCAAGAATCCCTTCCTCTTAAAAATACAGACTTACATTCTATGTCTCTTGCCTATATGCAACTTTTAGACGCTTCTTTATACTCTGTGGTAATTGTGGGTAATATAGAAAAAGTTCAGTCCCTACAAGAAAAACTAGAACAAAGTTTAGGAGTGCTAAAATCTTTAACAAGTAGGATAAAGCAGGATTTTCCCTCCCCTACATTTATAAATAAAACACGCAGAGTGCAATTACATCATATATATTCAACAACAAAGACTCCAGAGATGGCTCCTTCTGGTATACCCTTGCTTGTACCTACAAAGGAGTTTTTAGACCCTGCTCAGTATTATTTTACCGCCCCCTCTTCTTGTACAGAATTAGCGATTTATAATGCATTATTATATGAACTTGCAAATAGGATTAATGATATTGCTATGGCTGAACACGAAGAGCTTGATTGTAAGGCTTTTACCGCTTCCCTTTCTATGCCTATAGGGATTATACAAGCAGGGCAGGTAAGACGTTTACAGATATTTTCTAATGCCTATAAAAAAGCATTAAAATCGCTTATTCAAGATATTGAAGAAAATCAAGCAGAAGGGCAGGATAATAAAAGCATTGAATATATAAAGGCACTGTGGCAACAAAATGAGCTAAAAAAGACTAACACAAATGAAGGCATAGCCATCTTGCTACAGTATTCTATTAATGAAAGCAATAATCCTCTATTATATTTAGACATGTATACGGCATTGAGTTCTTCTACAAAGGCAGATTTTGAAAACGTATTAAAAAAATATTTTCCAGAAACTCCCCCCTTTGTTGTAACATCTGTAGACTCTAAATGATTATCACCTTATTTTTCTTATGATTTTGTGTAAAAATCTCTAAAGATTATACTAAATATATGCCGATAATAATTTGGGGTATTGTATGGCAGGAAAGATGACTGCGGCAGAAGCTTTTAATCAATTCATTCATAAATTTGAACGCTCTCCTCAAGCAATAGATAAATCTAAACCTCGTATTATTCACGAAAATGATATAATTCAAAAGAAAATACAGATTCGTGAACAAGATTATAATGCCTCTATAGTAGCCGAATATTCAAAATATTTAAATCCTTATAAAACATTAGGGAAAAACTCCCCCATCGCAGCATCCATTGATTGTGATGAGCAAAATCTTTTAAGAGCATATAATTTATTTAAAGCTGTAAGAGAAGCTAATTCTTCTATAGGAGATATTAATACCTTTATAAAACTTACAGACATTCATAGCCCACTAACAAGTAAAGACTGCTATACTACAGGCGGACAATTTATATATTTACAATGCTGGCTTATTTTTGCACAGAATATAAAAGACTTTGTACCTGAATTGGTATCACAAGAAGAGAATATGCAAACAGTCTTTACTTTGCAGTTTAGCCCCTTTAAGACCTTTGCCTTTTCTTATCAAGACAAAGAAGTTATGGGGGCTGTGCAAGAGGCTTTCTATCCTGCTAATTAGCTATTTCTTTACAAAAAAGTTCGTATAGATATTCTTTAGACTTATATATATATTCCTCATCACATTCGTTTATTCTCTTTCCTAAATTGCTTTCGGATAATTTTTGACGCGCTTCATCTTTTTTTAAGCAAAAATCTTTTGCAACTAAATCAACAAGTCCATCGTTTTTATGATGTGTTATAAACCTTTTATATATTTTAGTATTCTCTGCACTTGACTCTAAAACTTTATTAACTTCTAGACTAATATCAATAGCATGGTCATAGCGCAAAAAGTATAAAATACATTTTATCTGCTTTTCATCTATTCCTAAAAGACGAGCAGCAGCAGTTCTATAACAAGCAAGTTGATATACATATCGCTTATCATTTAAAGCATCATCTGTTTTATAGTCTACAATAACAAAAGAGTTTTCATCTTCTTGGAAAATTAAGTCTATAGAACCCGCTACAATAAAGTCGCTTATCATAGTTTTAAATTGATATTCTTGCTTACAAAATAAGCCCATGTTTTTTGCTTTAGTATAACTTTTACCTATAGGGCTTTCCATAAATCGCTCTGCCATAAGGTGACAACACTTTGTAAGTTCTAATATTTCATTCTCTTCTAAGTCTTTACATAGCTTTGCTTGGGGGAACCAGTTCTTAGATGTTACACCCTTTGTTATAGCTTCTAAGCAGCTGTGAGCCATAGTTCCAAAGTCCCCTTCATTAAAGTTAGAAGACTCTGGCAATAGGTCATCTTCCACGCTAAACTTTTCTTCTATAGGTTCTTCACTAGAAAGACTTTGCCTATTTGAATGTTTTTGTATTATAGGATTTATAATCTTTTCAAACTCTTTTGCAATATCAGAGTTTAATTTTTCACCTCGCTTAGAATAATCCTTTAACATATCAGGGGTAAAGCGTAATATATTTTCTGGGTTATATTCTATAGTACAATCTTTTGAATATATTTTATCTATATTTTCTATTACAGCCTTCCTTGTATCATAAATATTATCCTCTTTCTTTAAGTTTTTTAATATACTATATTCTTGGGCGGGGATAAAAGTTAATGTAAAAGGAGCACCTTCGTTAAACTCTACTTTACCACTTTCTTGGCTCTGCCACATGGGATAATAACGAACTACTTGATGTTCTATTTGCTTATAAGAATCTTGCAAAGTATCTTCGGTTTTAGACACACTATCTGTAATGGAGCCTGTAACATAAAGTTCTTTCTTTGCCCTTGTTATTGCAACATATACAAGCCGTCTAAACTCTGCAATCTCTTTTTTTTCTGCAAGCACACTTTGTTGTAAATAAAAGAAATTAGAAACTCCTTTTTCTGGTTTTATAGAAAGCCCTGTATCTTCCTCATAGAATATACTATCACGATTTCCTGCTTGTTTTACTCCTGTACAGCCATAAACAAACACATAATCAAACTCTAAGCCCTTGCTTTTATGAATTGTCATTATCTCTACACTAGATTCCTTTTCTATAGGATAAGAAGTTTCTTTTGCAGACATTTCATCATTATTTTCATCATCTTTTAATAGTGCAAGTGTATCTATAAACCAAGCAACAGTTTTGTTTTCCATATCACAGGTACGAGCGAGTTCAAACAACATATCATATTGTTCTGCATATAAATTAGTTGTTGAATTAAGATATAGTTCGTATTTATAGCCTGTGCTTTCCCATAATAATAAAATAGTATCTGTTAGTGGTCTAC
>CAJOPO010000242.1 GCA_905236315.1 uncultured Treponema sp. | reverse complement strand
AGTTTTAATTCCTGGTAATAGCAGGAATTAAAACATCGCACTTTCAAAGTTACCTCTAAAAATTGCAATTTTTAGAGGTTCCCTTAATAAATCTGTTTAAAACCTAGCAGAAAAGTTATTTTTAATGCACTTTATTAACAGGTCTTGTATAAATAATACAAGTTGAAGTACACTTTAAGTCAAGCATTTTTTTACTTGATTGGAGAATTTTATGACTTATACAGTTGGAAAAATGGCAAAAATAATGGGAGTTGCTCCGTCTACACTCCGCTATTATGACAATGAAGGCTTGCTTCCGTTTGTTGGGCGCACAGAGGGAGGTAAGCGTGTGTTCACAGATTCTGACTACGAAGGATTAAAGGTGATTGATTGCTTAAAAAGGGCAGGGCTTTCGATTAAGGAAATTAGGCATTTTATCCAATTAGTTGAAGAAGGGGACGCTTCCATAAAGGATAGACTTGCATTGTTTGAAGAGAGAAAGCAGGTTGTAGAGCAACAGCTTTGTGAAATGCAAGAAACGCTTCATCTGCTTGAATTTAAGTGTTGGTATTATAAAACAGCACTTAATGCAGGAACTGAAAAAGCTGTAAAAGGCTTAACATACGATTCTGTGCCGAGTGAGTATAAAAGCGTAAAACGCTCGCTTAATATTGAAGCCGTGCAGAATGAAATAGATAAGGCATAGTAGGGGGGGCATTTTATTGTAATTTGCGTATGCTCTTTTTCAAAACTTTGTGATTTTTTAAAAAATAACTTCCACAAATTTTCAAAATTGTGCTATACTATTTGTATGCAATACAGAATCGGATGCAAGCTTAGCTTTTTCAGTAAAAAAAATGCAGAAAATCTCATAAAACCACTTGACACGCATCATACTGTCCACATAATGCTACTAGCTACTATCATATAGCCTAAATTATAAAGCACAACTTACTTTCTCGAAAAATTATCCTTGCAGAAAAAACGTCAATTTGCAACAAGTATTTTGCCCGCATGGTTTGGCAAGGGTATTTTTATACAAATATCTGTTATTTCAAATTTTACAACAATTTGTACGTATCTAGTACAAATAAGTGTTTAAATAGACAAAAAAAACATTTTGACGTGTTACGAAATGTATGCTATGTTAAACGTGTCATTCTGAACACACAATGCTAGCAGGCGTTGTATTATGGAAGAATCATCGAATCTTAGCGAAAATCTGTGAGATTCACAGATTTTTCGCGGGTAACGCCTATTGCTCAAAATGACGGTTGAAAGTTTTAGCATACTTTTTGTAACACCACCAAACATTTTATTGGGGGAAAAGAAATAATGCTTGAAATTATTTTTGCTATAATTGTTATTTATATTATTGTATTAATAATCAAAAAAATTTGTACCATTTGCTTTAAAAACGTTAAAAGGCATTTTTGAATTTATATTCGGGATAATCTACCTCGTGATTTCTTGGCCTGCAATTCTATGCTCAAAAATATTCTATAATTTTACAAAGGTTCTGCACATACAGGGCTTTGCGTATTATTTACTCAGCCTTTGCAGCCTTCCTTCTTTTGTATATTTGTGCTCGGTGCATATTCCAAAAAGGAAAAATTCATAAACTGCACCCCTTTTTTTGCTCCAAAGAAATGTGAAAGGAATGAAACTATTGCAATGTCTTGTTTCCTAGCTTTAGAAGGTCTTTTGTTCTGTGCTGTACCCTTAATTATTCAGATGGAAGAAGATTTAGCTAATTTTTTCTTTGCTTTTGGCTCAATATATATCGTTGGGACATCTATTTATACGCTAGTAAAAATTTCAAAATGGAAAAAAGAGAATAAGGACATATACGACTACTACACAGAATGGAGAACTTGGACTAAAAAAGATGTTCCTGAAATCTCTGAGAGCGAGATAGAAGAACAGTTTATTTCTGCAAGTGTAAATCTTGCAGAAAATGATAAAAACAAGAATAAATTTACAATAGATGAAATGCCATATGGAAGGGCAACGGCATTTATTTCATATTTCGGAAAGAATCTTGATGATGAAGAACCTGTCTATTTTTCGCCGAAAATGAGTTCCGATGAAAATGAGCTTCGTGAATACGGTACTCTCGTGACTACAAAAAGCGTGTATATTTCAAAGAAAGGAAAATGTGATATTGAAGTTCCGATAGAATGCATCTGGAATATTTCTAATGATGAGAACAATTATACCTTTGAGTATGGCTTGCTGACTGGTGAACCAAAAACAATATCAATCGACAAGAATATTTCGTCTGTGGATTTAGGTGTTCTTATGGGAAAATTGAAGGATTTGAACGATATTTCACTTGCTATGGCACAAGAAAAAGTTCGAACAGATTTAGATGAAGCGTTTGTGTCTTTTGAGAAAAATGCCGTTGATTCCGCTCAGAAAAAATTTGACGCTAAACATAAAACAGCAGACGTTATAAAGGCCGCTGAACTTGGCGGAATCGGAGCGGGGTTAGCGCGAAACGCAGTTACGTATCAAAATCTAAAAAACAATATGGATGGAAAACAAGGGCATGGCGTTGCCGCAGAATATGCGAATAATGCGCT
>CAJOPO010000241.1 GCA_905236315.1 uncultured Treponema sp. | reverse complement strand
GACGAGTTTTAATTTCTGATAATAGCAGAAATTAAAACATCGCACTTTCAGAGTTACCTCGAAAAATTGCAATTTTTCGAGGTTCCCTTATATGTAAACAATATTTGTTCATTTGTAAAATTAATATATGCACAAATGAATGTCAATGACTTGTGCATTAATTTTTCATTTTTACCTTGCTTTATCATCAAATTCTAAGAGTACACCAGCCCATCGCCCACTTAATTTGAACATTTTCTGTATTTTTGATGGATTTTAAGAAAAAAATGTAAAAAAATGCTTGACAACTTGGTATTCTACTTTTACACTAAATGCAGAAATGTAAAAGTTAAGTTTTACAAATGCACATACACAAGGAGGAGTGCATGAAAAAGTTTTTCTTATATGTACGCCAACACTGGCAATTATACGTTATCTTTATTCTACCAGCATTTGCGCTAACCATAATATTCCGCTATATACCAATGGGCGGAATACTCATTGCCTTTCAAGATTACAATCCAATAAAAGGAATACTAGCAAGTCGTTGGGTTGGTTTTAAGCATTTTTCACGCTTTTTATCTTCGCCAGACTTCCTGCTCTATCTTTCAAATACCTTAAAATTGAGTATATTTGGACTTTTGTGGGGCTTCCCTGTGCCCATTATACTAGCACTTCTTTTAAACCGCATACAAAGCCCATTTACCAAGCGCAATATACAACTTGTGCTCTACATGCCAAATTTTGTTTCTGTCATAGTTGTTTGTGGTATTGTTCGCATTTTGCTTTCCGTAACAGGCCCCATTAATCAATTCTTAGAAACGAAATTCAATTTCATGACAATGCCAGGAGCCTTCCGCACAATCTACATTGCAAGCGGCATTTGGCAAGGGGCTGGGTGGGCTTCTATTATGTATACCGCTGCCCTCTCTAATGTGAGCCAAGAACTAAGAGAAGCCGCTGTGCTTGACGGTGCAAATCTGCTTCAAGAAATAAAAGTTGTGGAATGGCCTGCCATAAAAGATATGGTCATTATTCAATTCATCCTTCAAGCAGGTAACATTATGAGCATAGGGTTTGAAAAAGCCTACGCACTTCAAACTGACTTAAACCTTGCAAGCTCCGAGATTATTGCCACCTATGTATATAAAAAAGGTTTGCTTGATGGCGACTATAGTTTTTCTACTGCGGTAGGACTTTTTAATACAGTTATCAATGTCATAATGCTCATTTTGGTAAACAAGGTTGTTTCTAAGATGAACGATGGGCAGGGCTTATAAAAAAATGAGGAGGAAGAAATGAGTCAAAGTGAAAGAAGAACAAAGAAGCCATTAATAAGGACTTCATGGGTAGACAATTTTATTATTAGTATAGGCTACATTCTACTTGGTGCCTTTGTGCTTGCCATCATTGTTCCCATGGTTTATATCATTGTGGCATCTTTTATAGACCCCATCACGCTTCAAAATAAGGGCGTTACGCTAGACTTTAGCAAGTGGACTCTTACCGCATATAAACGAGTGCTTTCAAACAAGGCTATATGGACAGGCTTCCGTAATGCCATTGTATATTCGGTTGTGTTCACCGTTGTGTCTGTCGCTGTTACTATGCTCGCTGCCTACCCCATGTCAAGAGCGGATTTCAAGGGACGTAAATTCTTTAATATTGTATTTGTTATTACAATGTTCTTTGGAGGCGGGCTTATCCCTACATACTTACTTATAAGTAATATGGGGCTTTTAAACAGCATGTGGGCACTCATCTTACCTGGAGCGTTTAGCGTATGGAATATGATTATTGCCCGCACATTCTATAAGGGAGTGCCTAAGGAATTGCAAGAAGCAGCCTATGTTGATGGCGCAAGTGAGATAACGTATTATTTTCGCATAATGCTTCCTGTCTGCACTCCTCTTATTACAGTGCTTGCATTGTGGCAGTTTGTTGGCATGTGGAACAGCTACTTTGACGCTATGATATATCTAAACGATGCTGCAAAACAACCTTTGCAGTTGGTATTGCGCTCTATCCTTATACAAAACCAACCAGAATCTGGAATGATTTCTGATATGCAAAGTACCGCCGCTCGTGCGCAGCTTGCAGAACTTCTAAAGTATGCAACAATAATTGTTTCAAGCCTTCCCCTACTTATTATGTATCCTTTCTTTCAAAAGTATTTTGATAGCGGGATTATGGCTGGTTCAATCAAGGGTTAATTTTTAGAATTCTTAGATATAGGAGAATGATATGAAAGTAAAAGTAAGAAATTTATGTGCGAGTGCTTTATGCGCTGTAAGCATTGCAGCAGTATTTTTGGGTTGCAATGGAAAAGGTTCCTCTCTAAACGGAGGGGAAATGCAAAAGGTAGACCCTGCTACACTAGCCTTTCCGTTAAAAGAAAAAGCAGTCCTTACAGGACTTACTAGCTTTCCTGCTAACACAGAATCTGACCCAAACAAGCGCACGATATTCCGCCGCTTGCAAGAAAAGACAAATGTAGAAATTAAATGGACTGCTATGCAGAGCGACCAGTGGAACGACAAGATAACGCTTGCTATGGCAAATCCAAAGACGCTTACAGACTTTGTGTTTAACGCAAGTTTTAATGACTCCAGTTTGCTTAAATATGCAGACCAAGGAATTATCATTCCGCTAGAAGACTATATTGATAACTATATGCCAAACTTAAAAGCTGTATTTGATAAGTACCCAGAATACCGCGCTATGTGTACAGACACAGAAGGACACATTTGGGCTTTACCATGGATTGAGCAGCTTGGTTCTGGCAAAGAGGCCATTCAAGTTATAGACAATATGAGCTTTATCAACAAAGCATGGCTTGACTTTTTGGGGCTTCCTGTGCCTTCCACCGTTGATGAATTTGAAAAAACACTCATTGCTTTTAGGGACAATGCCGCTTCCCTACAACAACAGTTCCACATTGACGGAAGCATTATTCCTATGTCTTGCATTATGAACGATGGCGGTCAAGACCCCTATGTGCTTATAAATGGCTTTGGAGAAGGCTATGGAGATGCAGATAAGGGCAAACACATTGCTGTTACAGATGAGCGCAAGGTTATATGTAGCGCAACTCAGGAAGGCTTTAAGAAAGGAACCGCATGGCTTCATCATTTATACGAGGAAGGACTTATAGACCCAGAATCCTTTACACAGGAATGGTCAACCTATGTGTCTAAGGGAAAGTCTGGAAGATATGGAGTGTGCTTTAGCTGGGACGTTGCAAACATAGCAAATCTTACGGACTGGGTACCTCTCCCTGTTCTTAGTGCAGACACAAGAAACCTTACCGCACAGAATGGTTCATTTACAAGTGGATTTGACCGTGGCCGCTGCGTAGTAACTGCTGTTGCAAAAAATCCGGCTCTTGTGTGTGCTTGGCTTGACCAGATGTATGAACCCTTCCAGTCTCCACAGAATAACTGGGGAACTTATGGCGAAGATGATGACTTTGACATCTTTGTGTTAGGCACAAACAGCAATGGAGATAAAATGCTACGCCATGCTCCTTTAGGAGAGGCTTCTCCTGTAGAAGTGCGCGAGGCAGAAAGCGTTAATGGTCCTCTTGCCATTCTTGATGAATATTACGGCGTGTATGTAACTTGCCCAGATGATGCACAGTATCGTCTTGATTGGATTAAGGACTATTACACTCCTGATGTAAATGAAAAATATGTGTATCCAAATGTCTTTATGACTCGCGAAGATACAGAAGCCCTTTCTAACATTCAAGCAGATGTTACAAAGACTATAAACGCAACTAAGTCTGACTGGGTTATGAACGGCTTTAGCGATAGCGACTGGGATTCATTCTGCAAAAAACTTGAATCCTACAAGCTTGGCGAAATGCTTAAGATATTCCAGAAATATTTAGATGCCTACTATGAAAAGATAAAATAAAAGGCTAGGAATGTTTATGAAAGATGATATTTTAACTAGGGCAAGAAAGTATGAAAAGGAAGCTGGGGAACGCATTACGAAAGATGAAAGACCCGCATTTCATTTGACCCCCTTGTGCGGGTGGACGAATGACCCTAATGGATTTTCTATCTATGGGGGAAAATATCATTTATTTTATCAATACAATCCGTACAGCACCCATTGGGACACCATGCACTGGGGGCATGCCGTTAGTACAGATTTGCTCCATTGGGAATGGCTGCCTACCGCCCTATCTCCTGATAATGACTATGACAAAGACGGATGTTTTTCTGGAAGTGCCATAGAAATTGAGGACGGTAGACAACTTCTTATATACACAGGCGTGCAGAGGGAAAGACAATCTGATGGCTCTATGCGTGATATACAGACGCAATGCCTTGCCGTAGGTAACGGAGTGGATTACACTAAGTTTCCAAATAATCCCGTTATCACCTCTGATATGCTTCCAAGTGGGGCAAATCCTAGTGACTTTAGAGACCCTCATATATGGAAAAAATCTGATGGCACATTCTGTTGCACCATAGGAAGCCGACCTGCTGACGGTAGCGGGCAAATACTTCTTTATACAAGCAAAGACGGATTTTCATGGCAATTTTGGAAAACGTTATCTTATAACGGCGGAAGATTTGGCAAGATGTGGGAGTGTCCAGACTTTTTTGCGCTAGACGGCTTTCACTTGCTGCTTGTTAGCCCCCAAGATATGCTTGCTAGTGGCACAGAATATCATTCTGGTAATGGCACAGTCTGCTTTATCGGAAGCTATAACGAGGAAACTGGAGCCTTTGAAGAAAAATATAATCAGACACTTGATTATGGAATGGACTTCTATGCTCCTCAAACGCTTTTATCTAATGACGGCAGACGCATTATGATAGGCTGGATGCAAAACTGGGATTCCTGCTCTATACGCGAAGCAGATGCAAAGTGGATGGGGCAAATGTCAATTCCAAGAGAGCTTTTTGTGCGCGGCGAAAGGTTGTGGCAGCGTCCCATAAGAGAGCTTGAAGCCTTAAGAGCAAATGCAGTGTCTTATCACTCTGTAGCCCTTACAAAAGAGCCTATACGCCTTGAAGGAATTAGCGGGCGCGTAGTGGATATGGAAATAGACTTGCACCCTCTTGAAGAGTGTTTTTCATGCACTATGCAGATTGCCTGTGGAAACGGCTTTCATACAGACATAGTGTACCGCCCACACGAGCGCACAGTTTACTTTGACCGCCGCTTTTCTGGCACTAGAAGAGCACTAGTTCACCAGTGCGAGTGCAAGGTGCTTTCTTGTAAAGAGGTTTTGCACTTCCGACTTATTCTTGACCGCTTTAGTGCAGAATTGTTTATAAACGGCGGGGAGCAAGTGATGACGGCTAGTTTTTATACTCCACAGGAGGCCGATGGCATTACCTTTGCTTCAGACGGGAAAGCTACACTTGATGTTACTAAGTACGCCTTTTCCCTCTAAGCTCTCCTTCCCCCTCGGATGTGTTACGAAATGTATGCTATGTTAAACGTGCCATTCTGAACACACAATGCTAGCGAGAAACACAAGCTTTATGG
>CAJOPO010000240.1 GCA_905236315.1 uncultured Treponema sp. | reverse complement strand
GATGTTTTAATTCCTGCTATTACCAGGAATTAAAACTCGTCGGGTTCTCTAAAAAATCACCAAAGGTGAGTTTTTAGAGATACCCTTTAATAAAACAGAGACGTAATATTATTTTTTAAGACAAAGGGAAGGCTTGAATTTCCATTTATTTGATAAATAATGTTTTCAATGCCAACATCGTTTTGCTTTATTTTTAAGATTACAAATGTACGAGGAAGACCGCCACGCGGAAGAGAGCAACTACCAGGATTTAAAATCAACATATTGCCGTTATAATCTCTTTTTGCTAAATGCGTATGACCGTATAATACAATATCTGCATTTGCAGCCTTAGCCCTAAAAGCTAATTCATTTGTTCCTATGTAAACAGAATGTCTATGTCCATGTGTTGCAAAAATTGTATGTCCACAAACTTTTAAGCATATAGTCTGTGGTACTTGAAAGGTTGTATAGGGACTTTCAGAAACAGATAAAGAATAATTGGGATTTTTTATTGAAAAAGAATCGTAATCATTATTACCTGCAACAAAGGCCATTACAGGTGGAAGAACATCTTCAAAGGAGCGGTCTTTGTACGCTTTAGCTATAAGTGGGGCAAAATCACATATGCCATCACCACAAAACACTAGCGCATCGCTTTTTGCCCCATATTCAGATAATATATAAGAGAGGGAATGTATATCACCATGTGAATCAGAAATCACAAGCACACTAGCACTATCTTTTTTTTCAAGTTCTTCTATAGCTTGCGCGCTACCTATAAGAGAACCTACTTCTTGTGTAAAACTATTACGCATAGGATTAGTCCTCTATAATAAAGTGATTTATAGATTGCAAGCCTGTATCTTGGTCTGTGTAGCGTCTAATTTTGCGTTTTCCTGCAATGTTTTGTACATGCTTATGTAAGTCAGAATCAGAGGGTAGGGGATATTCAGAAATCATTATATAACGAACAGAACTTAATATTAAATCTTCCGCCTGTTCATCAATCTTCTGTGTCATTCCCTCTGTAGAAACTTCATCTTCTGCACTGCGTTCATATTCAATAATAAAGTTGCACACCGCTTCTTCCCCTAAAATATCATCTTGGGGGAAAAAAGAATAAATAGGATAGGGACACATTCCGTCCCAATCATCATTGATGTTTGAAATAGTTTTATAGGTATCTTCAGGAGCACCTAATAAAATTAGCCCCCTTATATTCTTGCCATCTAAAAAGCTACGCAAATTACTTATGCGAGATTTTAAATCATCAGGGAACTTTACAGGTAGAATAAGCCCCCCATTTTCTTCTAAGCCATATTCCTTATCCAACTTTTCTATGGCTTCATTATAGAAAGTGTCATCATTAAAACCATAACCAAAAAGCACACAGACACATCCATCATCTCCATGCCATAAGTCATTACGGTTCATCTTTTGTTCACTATTAGTTGTTTGCACAGAGTTTTCTACATCTTTTACATCCAAATGCATGGCATCTATACTTGGTGTATATGCATTATTAGATTTCTGAGAACGAGTACAAGATAGAAATACAAAAGAAAGAAGCACAAGGCAAAATCTTTTTATAAAATTTATCCCCATTTTTTCCATATAAAAGATTATATCTTATAGTTTCATTTAAGAAAAGAGGATAACATAAGTTTAAAACTTATCTTAAAGCTGTGCTAATGCCCCCGCTATGCTATATGCTCTGTCTCCAAACTTTTCTATCTGGCGTACAAGGTCTATATAAAGCAACTCTGCCTTTACATTTGCCCCAGCTTCTAGGCGTTTTCTTGCAACTTTCTTTAAATTGTGGCGAAATACATCTATTTGGGTTTCTATTTCTTTAGCAATAAGCAACTGGTCAGGGTCTAAATGCTTGTTTATGTTATCGCGTATAAAATACATTATTTGGCGAGCAAGGTCTAAGTATGGGTCTAAGCGGTCCATATCTTCTTGTTTAAATTCCATTTGCTTGTTTATAGACTTTTGCAATAAAAGAGCAACATTGTAGCAATCATCAGTCATTTCTTCCAAATCATCTACAATCTGCTGCATAATAGAAAGACTATCTCCTTGCTGAGCACTTAAAGGCAAGCGCGCACAATGCACAAGATACTTTGTTAGTTGCTCTTTCATTTGGTCAGCATAATCTTCTTGTCTTGTAAGTTCTTCCATATGGTTTGCAATAAAGCTATCATTTCTATTCTTAAAGCCAGATTGCACCCCCTCAAACATACTTGTAACAAGGAGCGTCATATCTTGTATTTCTTTTTCTGCACGGATTATATAAGAGGCAGCATTTTCCTTTCCACCAGTTTCGCTAAACTCAAGTTTATATTCATTAGCCTGCGGTTTCGGGTCATCTTTTATTAATATTTCCATTAGATGAGCAATCTGCTTAGTAAATGGAAGACATATTAAAGATGTTATAGTTTTTAATACTGTATGCAAGGCTGCAATATGCCATGTTATATTTGCTTCTGGAGTATCTGGAACTATAAAATCTACTAGATTAAGGAAGGGAGTAAAGAATATACAGACAAGGACTACAGTAGCTACATTAAACAATACGTGTACTAGAGCAGTACGCTTTGCAGGGGCAGAAGAATGTAAACAAGCAAGAACAGCATCTATGGTAGAACCTATATTGCTACCTATAACTAATGCCGCCGCAAACTCCCAGCCTATAATATGTTTAGAAGCCATAGTTATAACAATGGCACTTTCTGCAGATGATGAATGAATTAACGCAGTAATCAATATGCCTGCAAGCACTCCCAATACAACACTTAAAGTTCCTAAATTGCTAAAGTATTTAAGAAAGTCTAAAGTACCAGACTCTGGGTCAATAGCAGAAGAAAGCCAATCTAGCCCCACAAACAGCATACCAAAGCCCATTATAGCTTCTCCTAAGGCCTGCTTTTTTAACTTTTTTGCTATGGTAAGTATATAACCTAAGCCAAAAATAGGAATAGCAAAGGCAGAAATCTTAAAGCCAAAGCCAAAGAATACAACTATCCACGCTGTTATGGTAGTACCAATATTAGCTCCTAGTGTAACACCAACGGACTGCTGTAGTGTCATAAGACCTGCATTTACAAAGCCTACTTCCATAGCTGTAGTAGCACCAGAAGACTGTATTATAAAGGTAAGAACTAAACCTGTTAAAAAGCCCAAAACGCTATTGCTTGTCATAAAGCCCAAAGCGTTTTGTAGTTTAGAGCCTGCACTTTTTTGAATACCATCGCTCATCATCTTCATTCCATATAGTAGGAATGTTATGCTGCCTATAAGTTGTAGGACGGTAGAGATTATATTCATCATAATATTATCCAATTCAATGTTTTTAACAAATTTACTAGTAAAAAGTATAACATGTGTTATAATTTTTGTATATGAAAAATACAAAAGGAAAAGATTTTTTTTATCATTACATCGACATATTCATTCTTCTTATTATTTGTATAATTGCTATTCCACTTGCACTTTTAGGGGCTTTTAAAAAGAGCGACTATCGCATATATGATATTCTTTTAGGTTGGTGTAAGGAGCCAAAAACACAAGAGAATATTGTTCTTATAGATATAGATGACATCTCTCTTAATGAAATAGGTTCATGGCCTTGGACGCGCGATATTCTTGCAGATGTGCTTATTCGCTCAAAAGAACTCGGTATAGCAAACATTGTTTTCGATATTGAATACTTATCGCCTTCTACCCCTGTAGTTGCTCCAAATATAGATTCTGTATTGCAAGATAGCTTTGTAAATGGGGAAGATTCCATTGCGCGTTCTATAAACTACTTTGCAGAAAACATAACTTCTGGGGCATTACCCTTAGCTTATGTAGCAGAAGCTTCTAATGATTTTATTTATAATTCCATAGACCCCATTTTGCTCAATATGCTAAATAATATTGCTTCTAATCTAAGAGTTGATAATGATAACTACTTTGCACAAAGTGCCCAATTCTTTGGAAACGCTTTTTTTACTATAAATACAAGAAACCTACAAATTGAAGTGCCAAATGAAGCCAAAACTTATGTAGAAAATCGCTTTTTAACTGCTAATGTGCTTGACCCCAAAGGACTTATCCCCTTAGGCAATGTGGCTACTCTAAAAGAAGAAGGAAGAGATTCTGAAATAGGATTTGAACCTGCCATTCATAGTATTATAAATCATGGGGCAGGGGCTGGTTTTACGAATGTTGTCTTAGACGGAGATGGTTCTAGGCGCAGAGTGGAATTACTATTTATGCACGATAACAAATACATAGAGCAACTTGTCTTTGCCCCCTTGTTAAAAATGCTTGATGTAAAAGAAATAGAGCGCAATAACCGTAGTCTAGTATTAAAAGATTGCTTGCTCCCCAATGCAAGTGAGAGAACTAACATAAACATTCCGCTAGATTCAAAAGGTCGTATGCTTATAAATTGGCTAAAAGGCTCTTATATAGATACATTTAAGCACGTAGGCGTTTATGCCTTTAAATATTTAGACGATGGCGAAACTGCTATATACAATCTTCTTTTAGCAATAAATAGTGCTGATAAAACAGCTTTTTCCCAAGATGATATAAGTTTTATACAAAACGCTAGCTATTTAATAGATGAATATAAAGAAATACTTAATGCAAAGAAACAACTTCTTACTCTTTGCGAGGGCATTGATATAAACGGAAACGCTATAAACGGAGGTATTCCAGATGAATATTATGCTTCCTATTATGATATGCGAAACGAATACTTTGATAACGTACAAGCCTTCGCTCAAAGTCTTGCTTCTATGCAACCCCTAGTAAAAAACAATGATTTAGAGCAACTCTTCGTTCAATTAAATAGAGAGATTAGCGATTATACAGATAATATGCATGACATGAGGGAACTCTTAAATAATTCATTTTGTATAATCGGAAACAGTGCAACTGGTAGCACTGATATGGGCGTAACTCCTTTCCAAAAAGGATATGCAAATATGGGCGTTCACGCTAATGTTGTAAATACTATACTTAATAAAGACTTTGTGCGCCCCATATCTAGCCTTTGGGGCATTTTGCTCGCTATTTTAAGCACATTAGTTGTAATTAGTTTCATATATAAAAAAGGACCTGCTCAAAAAGCTATATTTGGTCTTGTGTATGTAGTATTTACGGTTGGGCTTCTTGTTGCCCTTATGATTATATGGAAGATATACACACCACTTTCTGCTCCAATAGCAATAGTTATTACTACCTACCTTGTAGAATTAGGAATTAATTTTGCAATTTCAGAAAAGCATAAAAATACCTTGCGTCGTGGTTTTGCCGCTTATGTTGCCCCTGACGTTGTAAACGAAATTGTAAAAAATCCAGCCTTATTAGGCTTAGGTGGCGTAAACAGACGTATGACAGCTCTTTTTAGTGATGTAAAAACCTTTTCTGGCTTTACAGAAACTGTGAATAATGTGGAATTACAAAAGATTATAGAACACAACAACGCTATAAAAGAAGGGAAGATACAAGGAGAAAGTCCTTTAACAGAAGAGGAAATTGAACAACAGGGAGCTGCTAATGGAGCGCATAAACTAGTTTTATATTTAAATGACTATCTAGGAGCCTTAAGTGATGCCATTTATGCAGAACATGGAACTGTAGATAAATACGTAGGGGACGAGATTGTTTCTTTCTTTGGTGCCCCTTTACAAGATAATGACCACGCATGGCATAGCTGTGTTGCAGCAATTCGTATGCTTCAAGCAGAGGCTCTTTATAATAAAACCCACATTAATGAACTACCTATAAATCCCAAAACAGGAAGACCTTTTTTACTACGTTCAAGGGTTGGGCTTAATACAGGTGATATGGTAGTAGGAAATATGGGAACAGAAAAGAAAATAAACTACACCATAATGGGCAATAATGTAAACCTTGCTTCACGCTTAGAAGGAACTAATAAGGCTTATGACTCTTGGATAATGTGTTCAGAAAGCACTTGGCAAGAAGCCAATTCTGGAGAACATAAAGGACTTCTTATAGCAAAGCAGTTAGACTGCGTAAAAGTTGTAAATGTGGAAAAGCCAGTGCAGATTTATAGTATACAAGGATTAAAAGCAGAACTGCCTAAAGAACAGATAGAAGGTACAGAAATATTTAATGAAGGCATGATGTGGTACTTAAAAGGCCGTGATACTCCTAACGAAGTAAAAGATATAGATGATTTTAAGAAAGCAGCCAAATTATTTGAAGACGCATATAAATGCTTCCATATAGAAGAGCTAGATGATGCAGCCTTTATTAGTACAGAAAAGAAAATGGCACAAAGATGTTATGATATTATTGCAAATGGGCTTCCTCGTAATAAGGATGGTAGCCTAAAAGCATGGAACGGTGTATACACTATGACATCTAAATGACATCAAGCACTAAGTCTACCACTTGGGCTTCTGTTATATTTATCAAATCCTGTGGGGCTAGAGCTAACTGAAGTCCTCTCTGCCCTGCACTTATGTGTATCTTATCGTATTGCAAGGCAGAAGAATCTATAAAGGTACGAAACTTTCTTTTCATACCAAGAGGTGAACATCCACCCCGCACATAGCCTGTAAGAGATAAAAGT
>CAJOPO010000239.1 GCA_905236315.1 uncultured Treponema sp. | reverse complement strand
GATGTTGTAAGTCGCGCTATTATAGCGACTTACAACTCGCAGGAACCTCGAAAAACTTTCTGAAAGGGAGTTTTTCGAGGTTCCCATAGCATACTTTCTGTAACATCACCGTTATTTTTACTTAAAATATACAGGGAATATATCCTGTTATGATCCTTTAGCTCAATTGGATAGAGTGACAGCCTCCTAAGCTGTAGGTTGCGAGTTCGATTCCCGCAAGGGTCATCATATTAATACGTATTTATGTATAGTGACACACATTTTCACTTTCAGAAAACAGTAGACGATGATTATCAAAAAGGTGCACAGTTACTCTCTGATATGGCTGAAAACAAGCCTATTTTTGCAATGGATATTGGTACAAAGTGTGATGACCTTTTAGAACGACAAGAACATGCTGCCTTATGCCTAGATGCAATAGAAAATAAAGAAAGAAAAGCAGGCGCAGAACGAATGCTCTTCTTTAGTGCAGGGATTTGGCCAGATGCAGACGAAATCCGAGAGAGAGATGGTTGTCTTGAAATGCTTGCAGAGCAAATGGATGAAGCGGCAGAACCAGGCACTCGTTTTGCAAAAAAACTAGTTGCAATAGGTGAATGTGGACTTGACCATCATTGGAATCTTTCAGGTGCAGATGGTCGCTCTAAAGATGATTTTGATTCTTCTATGTTAGAAGGGGAAAGAGAACTTTTTGAAATGCAGTTGCTTCTTGCAAAAAGGATGAGGCTCCCAGTTGTAGTTCATAGCCGAGAAGCATTTGAAGATACCTTAGATTGTATAAAAAATATCAATTATGATTGCGGGCTTATTCATTGTTTTTCGTATGGCATAGAAGAAGCACGTGCTTTTATAGATAGAGGTTGGTATTTGGCATTTGGTGGAGCTGTAACCTATACCAAGAAGAGTAAACTATATGAAATGGAAGAGCTTTTGCGTTATGTGCCAGATGACCGACTGCTATTAGAAACAGACTCTCCGTATCTAGCTCCTGTTCCGTTGCGTGGCGAAGTTAATAACCCTCTTAATATCCGCTATACTTACGAATTTATTTCTGCTAAGCGCAATATTAGTGTGCAACAGCTATGTCGCATCGTAGATAAAAATTGTCAGAAATTATTTAGGTTATAAACTCAAGGTTGATGTCTATTAAAAGATACCTGTTTTTCTTGACGTGGCAATTTTTATATGTGATAATTACAATTAATGAATAGTTTAAAAAATTATGACCCGACTTGGTTTTTAAAGGATTTTAAAGGTTCTGTATTTACAGAAGAATGGCCTACCGTTCCAGAAGCGTTTACTATAAGTGTAAAGCGTTTTCCTAATAGACCTGGTTTTACCGATTTTGAAGGTCCCAATGGAGAGAGAAATACATTAAGTTATGAACAGGTAAATCAAAAAGTTCAGACTTTAGCAATGTGGCTCTGTTCAAACGGTGTAAAAAAAGGAGACCGAATTGCTGTTACTGGTAAGAATTCACCTGAATGGGCTATTGTTTATTTAGCAGCGTTGTTTGCAGGTGCCATTATATGCCCCATAGACTATGCTTTAGCCACAGAAGAACAAGAGAATCTGCTTGCTACAGCGGAACCTAAGTTTTTATTCGTAGATGCAGATAAATACCCCTATTATAACGATAAAGCAAATAGCTTTAAAGTATACTCTTTAAGTTCCAAGTTTCCTGAAAACTATATATACAATTTACATCCCAGTGCAGAAAAAGATGAGTTAGAGAAACTACAGGAAGTTTTACATTCCCAAGTACCTCATTCAGAAGATACTGCAGCTATATTGTTTACAAGCGGAACCACAGGTAAACCAAAAGGTGTAATGCTAAGTCATAAAAACCTTATAAGTGATGCCTTTATAGCCCAGTATAATATGAAGATTACAGAGCAGGATGTCTTCTATGCACTTTTGCCCATTCACCATGCATATACAATGCTTGCCGTATTTATAGAGAGTATTTGTATTGGTGCAGAGGTTGTCTTTGGGAAAAGCATGGCTGTTCCGCGTATAATGAAAGAACTAAAAGAAGGCAGAATAACTATGCTTTTGGGAGTACCCTTGCTATTTAATAAAGTAGCAGCAGGAATATTAAAAGGCATAAAAGCAAAAGGTCCTATTGTATACGGAGTAATGCGCTTTTTAATGGGGCTTTCTTATATAATTAAAAAACTTTTTGGTGTAAATCCTGGTAAAACACTTTTTAAGCCTGTATTACAGCAGGCAAATCTTTATACCGTACGAATTGCCATTTGTGGTGGGGGTCCTTTAGCAAAAAGTGTATTCCGTTTATATAACGAAATGGGCATAAACTTTGTACAAGGCTATGGACTTACAGAAACATCTCCTATTATTGCCTTAAATCCTATAGAACACTTTAAAATAGAAAGCGTAGGCTCTTACTTTGTAGGACACATGCAAATGCGCATAGATAATCCTAATGAGCAGGGCGTTGGAGAAATACAAGTAAAGGGTCCTATGGTTATGCAGGGCTACTACAAAATGCCTGAAGAAACTGCAAAAATGTTTACAGAAGATGGTTGGTTCAAAACAGGGGATTTGGGCTATCTTGATAGCGAAAACTATCTTATGTTAACAGGGCGCGTAAAAAACATGATTGTTACAGAAGGTGGCAAGAATGTTTATCCTGAAGAAATAGAAGATATGTTCCAACTAGAAACAGACATTCAGCAGATTACAGTTCAAGGCTATATAGAAAATGAAGCTACTAGGTCAGAGGCACTAGAAGCCCTCGTATATCCTAGTGATGATTTATTTACGAAATTAGGTCTTGAAAGGCTCTCAAACGCAGATAATCCAAGTGTAAAAGAGGCTGTGCAAAAAATCATAGATAGCATAAACAGAAAACTTTTACCTTATCAGCGTATTACAAAGCTTACAATTCTTGATAAACCTTTAGAGATGACTACAACTTTAAAGGTAAAACGTAATTATAAGCAAGCATAAAGTTTGTTGCAATGCCAGTTTTTTGATTATGGAAGAATCTTTACGTACACGTTTAAAAGACTTAGCCATAAAATATGAAACAAAAGACTTTTTAGAAAAAGACCCTTCTTGCTTTATGCATCTTTATACAGAGCCAAAAGAGCAAGAAGTTGTTGCTTTTCTTGCTTCTTCGCTTGCATTTGGCAGGCGAGAGCAAATTCTTTCTCACATTCAGCTCATTTTAGAAAGAGCAAATCCTAGTCCATATAATTGGATTTTAACTGCTTCTTATAAAGATTTATTTATAGAATCAGATAAATCTTTTTATAGAATGTTTTCTTATCATGATATGCGCCTATTATGTGAAAGACTAAAAAACATCCTACAAAAGAATGATACTTTTGGTAATGCCGTAAAAAAATCGTATCATAACGCTTGTGAAACGAATAAGGACATACCAAAGGCATATTCTGGCACAGCACTACTATCCTTTGTAATTTCAGATATGTTTAAAGGGTGTAAGATTATTCCACAAAGCAAAGATGGTGCAAGTAAGAAACTTCAAATGTTTTTAAGGTGGATGGTACGAGATAATTCTCCAGTAGATTTAGGCTTGTGGAGTTCTTGGTATAGTAAAAAAGATTTACTTATGCCTTTAGATACTCATGTTATGCAGGAAGCCTGCAAATTTTCTCTATTACAAAAAACAAAGGCGGGTAAAATTCCCGCCCCCAATCTAAAAACCGCCATTGCTCTTACTACCACGCTAATGGAAGTATTTCCTACAGACCCTGTGCGTGGTGATTTTGCATTATTTGGCTTAGGTGTAGAACAATAATTGCCTTAGAGGTGTAGTACCCTTTCTTTTATCTCTTGGGTACGTCCCTGATTCCAGAACTGTGTACCTATATAGCCACAAGTTCTACGAGCTACATTTAGCATAGATTGTGCCCTATTGCCACAGTTAGGACATTCCCACACCAATTTGCCATCATCATCGTTTACGATTTTTATTTCTCCAGTATAGCCACATTTCTGGCAATAATCGCTTTTTGTATTTAGTTCTGCATACATAATATTATTATATATGTGCTTAAGCAAGGCCATTACTGCAGGAATATTGTTTTCCATATTTGGTACTTCTACGTAACTTACTGCTCCACCAGGAGAAAGTCGTTGAAACTCAGCTTCAAAAGATAGCTTTGTAAAAGCATCTATCTTTTCTGTAACACTTACGTGATAGCTATTAGTGATATAGTTTTTATCTGTAACCCCTTCTATAATTCCAAATCGCTTCTTTAAGCAATTAGCAAATTTATAAGTGGTACTTTCTAACGGCGTACCATACACAGAATAGTCTATGTGTTCTGCCTCTTTCCATTTTTTGCAGGCATCATTTAAAGCATGCATTACTTCTAGCGCAAAAGGCTTACCTTCTAGGCTAGTGTGAGAAGCTCCTGTCATATAGCGCACACATTCATAAAGGCCAGCATAGCCTAAACTTATAGTGGAATATCCATCATATAAAAGTTTGTCTATCACTTCCCCTTTTTGAAGTCTTGCTAAAGCTCCATTCTGCCACAAGATAGGGGCAACATCACTCTTTGTACCCACTAGTCTATTATGGCGAATCTGCAACGCTTTATGGCAAAGTTCTAGACGTTCATCCATTATTTGCCAGAATCTATCCACATCACCTTCTGAAGAGCATGCTACATCTACAAGATTTATAGTAACAACCCCTTGATTAAAACGACCGTAGTATTTTGGTTTGCCTGTAACAGAATCTATGTATGGTGTAAGGAATGAACGACACCCCATACAAGGATAGCAATTTCCATTTCCGTCAGAATCTATCTTTAATTCCAACATCTTCTTTTCGCTAATGTAATCAGGAACCATTCTACGCGCCGTACAACGAGCAGACATTTCTGTTAAATAGTAAAAAGGAGAGTTTTCATGTATATTATCCTCTTCCAATACATATATTAGCTTAGGGAAGGCTGGAGTTATCCAAGCTCCTTTCTCATTTTTTACACCCTGATAGCGTTGCTTTAATACCTCTTCTATGATGAGAGCGAGGTCAGCCTTTTCCTGCTCATTTTTAGCTTCGTTTAGATACATAAATACAGTGACAAAAGGAGCCTGCCCATTAGTTGTCATAAGGGTAATAACTTGATATTGAATAGTCTGAACACCCTTTGTGATTTCGCTCCTTAAACGGCGTTCTACCATATAGCGAAACTGCTGTTCATCTATCTTTAGACCTGTTTCTTGAATTGTATCTCTTATGTCTTTTTCTATTTTTTTGCGACTTATATCTACAAATGGGGCTAAGTGAGCTAAAGATATGCTTTGTCCACCATACTGACAGCTAGCAACTTGCGCTATTATTTGAGTTGCTATATTACATGCGGTAGAAAATGAGTGGGGTCTATCTATCTTTGTGCCACTAATAACGGTACCGTTTTGTAGCATATCTTCAAGGTTTACGAGGTCGCAGTTATGCATGTGTTGAGCAAAATAGTCTGCGTCATGAAAATGAATTATACCTTCTTCGTGTGCTTTTGCAATTTCAGGGTCCAGTAAAAAACGCTTTGTAATATCTTTACTTACCTCACCTGCCATATAATCACGCTGAACACTTACTACAGTGGGGTTTTTGTTTGAGTTTTCTTGCTTAACTTCTTCGTTGTTTTCTTCTAGTAAACTAAGTATTTGATTATCTGTAGTGTTATGGGTACGCATAAGTTCGTGCCTATAACGATATGTAATATAAAGTTTTGCAACCTTATATGCACCATTTTGCATAATGCCTGTTTCTACTAAATCTTGAATGTCTTCTACATTTAAAGCATGACCTTCTTTATGACATTCTATTTCTATATCATCAACAATAGAATTTATCTGCTTTTCTGTAAGTTTGTCTCGATTTTCTACTTGGGCATTAGCTTTTTGTATAGCAACAGCTATTTTATTTCGATCAAATGTAGCTTCAGCACCACTGCGTTTGATAATTTTCATTTCCAAAAACTCCTAGTATGATATTCGGCAAGAAAAATATTATTTTTTATGAGTGCCTCTAAAAAATAATATTCTATGTTATATAAATTTAGAGAAAAAAGAACCGCTAGATATAGCGGTTTAATAATTATATTCTACTAGCAATAGCGTTTTTGGTCAATATAAACTTAAAAAATATATGAAACTCAGTTTTCAGTCGGCATCTGCAAAAAGTGAGTTATAATCTACCATTTGCTTTTAACGCCTCCATCATAATTTCTTTGTCCTTTTTATGCTCCTCAGTAATCCATGCTTTCAATTCTGCACATTCCTTATCAAGTTCTGTGAAATCAGACTTTGGAGTGTGAAGAATATAGTTGTAGACGCAGTTCGCTTTTTCTCGCTCTTCAAGCATTTCTTTCGTGATACATCTCATAGATTTTCTCCATAGATACCCTGTGGGTTCCCCCGAAACACATAAACATAGTTAGCGTACGCATACAGGCGGAGAACTAGAGGTTTAGCGTTCGGGGGCATTTACACTACGAACGTAACAAGAGTACGTTCATGGCAGAGCATTTATTTTATAAGCAAATCTGCATAAGCCTTTAAGGCTCCGTCCATATTTCCAGAAAGAACTGCTTTTGCAAGCGTTTTTCCTAGTTGAACACCTTCTTGGTCAAAGCTATTTACATTCCAAATAAATCCTTGAAACATAACTTTATTTTCATAATGAGCAAGTAGGGCACCAATGCTTTCTGGGGTTACTTGGTCGCCATAAATAAGGCTAGAAGGACGTTCCCCTGCAAAGAACTTATTAGGATTTTCATCATCCTTCCCGCAAGCAAAGGCTACAATCTGCGCTACAACATTTGCTGCAAGTTTTGTTTGGCTTGTAGACCCCTGTATATTAACATCTTTACCACACTGATTATTGCGATATGCAATAAATTGTAAAGGTATAATATCAGTTCCTTGATGTAATAACTGATAGAATGAATGTTGTCCATTAGTACCAGGTTCACCAAAAATTGCAGGACCTGTAACATAGTCTAATTTTGCACCAAAGCGGTTTACACTCTTACCATTGCTTTCCATATCTAGCTGTTGTAAGTGCGCTGGGAAACGACTTAGAGCCTGTGAATATGGCAATATAGCGGTAGTAGGCAAACCTAAAATATTGCGCTCGTACACCCCTATTAAAGCGTCCATAAGGGCAGGATTCTGTGTTATATCCGCATTTGTAGCAAGTTTATCTTCTTCGGCAGCACCTTTTAAGAAGGAAGCAAATACTTCATCCCCAAAGGCAAGTGTAAGGATAGCCCCACCAACTGCAGAGCTAGAAGAATAGCGACCGCCTATAAAATCATCCATAAAGAAAGCTGCCATATAGTCAGGATTCTTTACAAGAGGACTAGTTTCGCTTGTTACAGCAATCATGTGCTTGCTTGTTTCAAGCCCCGCAGCTTTTAAAGCGTCTTTTACAAAAGATTCGTTTGTTAAAGTTTCTAGTGTGGTTCCACTCTTACTAACAAGTATAAAAATAGTCTTAGAAAGGTCTATGCTTGCAAGCACTGCACTTGCGTCATCTGGGTCTACATTAGAAATAAAGTGAGCGTCCATCTTAAAAGTATTATTTGCCTTTGCCCAGTTTTCTAATGCTAGATATATAGCACGAGGACCTAAATCACTACCACCAATGCCAATCTGACATACAGTAGTATATTTTTCTCCTTTTTCGTTAGTTAATGCACCAGAGTGTACTTTTTGTGCAAAGTCTTTAATAGCGTTTTGCTGTTTTACATAAAACTCTCTTTTATTTACACCATCTACAATTACATCTTTATCTAGTTGACCCCTAGTAAGTTGGTGGAGCACCATGCGTTTTTCGCCAGTATTGATTATTTCTCCATTATATAGAGCTTCATATTTTTCTAATAATTGAGCTTCTTTTACAAGTTCCTTAAATATAGAAATTATTTGTTCATTTACTTTTTTTGCAGCATAATTATATGTAAGATTTCCACCCATTTTTATGTTGCAGGATTTAACTCTGTCTGCTGTAAGCACTTGTTTTAAAGAAACTTCTGATTTTATGCTCTTAAGTTTCTTATAACTTTCTAATTCTGTTAAATTATTCCAAGTAATTGCCATTATAACACCTCTATAATAAGTTATGAGCATTTTTAAGTTGCACAGACAACTTTAAGATGCAAGCATCTTTAAGATGCAAGCATCTTT
>CAJOPO010000238.1 GCA_905236315.1 uncultured Treponema sp. | reverse complement strand
TTTTTCATGCAAGTTCAGAACCTTTTATAACGCAAAGACCTAAGTCCACAAAGTTCTGCAAAAGCTCTGTCACTTTAGCATGCGCGTTTTTGTTATACTCCTTTTCGGTGATTTCTATCAACTCAGAAACAGACCTTTTACCGTCAATATGATTCCACAAAAACTCACCATCATGATTTAAAGATAACGCGGGCGTGGATTTAGAAACGATAAGTATGCCAAAATCCTCTTTTCTATATTTTACACCCTCAGCAAAATCCAAAACACTATTTTCGCTAATTTTCATATTTCACTCCCATAAAAAGTCAATATCGTCCTGTAAAATAGGGGTCTTTTCCGTCTAATCTGCCAGAGGTGGCATAGGCCGCAGCCCTGCATCCTCCCCTGCAAAAATTAAAATCCGCGCAAGAAAGACACTCTTTAGGTAAATCCTTGCATTGAACATGATTGCAATATACAGCAGATTCTCTTTTTATCTCAGAAAAAGACTTCTCCAGTATGTTCCCAATCTTTATACGAGACATACCGCACATCATAACGTTTCCGTGTATGTCAATGTAAAACCTCGACACACCAAAATGGCACTGCTCAGAAAAAAACTTTAAATCCTGTGGTAAGGCACAAGCAGCGATGGAGTTAGCAAGTATAATTTTTAAATCTTTATACGTCTCCATAAGAGTCTTTGCCACATACAAGGCGGAAATTAAATCAGTTGTGGAAACTGCTAAATCCTTATTTTCAGAGCCTACTCCTGTAGGGGTAAAGTGCGTGATAGTCAGTTTCCTAAGCCCAGCGTTATAAAGGGAAAGGATATTCTCTTCCAAGATGTCTATATTTTTTGTCGTGAGAACAAAATTAGATGCCACCCGAACGTTATTCTGAATGAGAAAGCCTATAGCATTAAAAGCCTTGTCATAACTGCCAAAAACCCTTGTTAAAGTCTCATGCCGCACTTTATCACCGTGAAGAGAAACATTCACAGAAAAGACTCCCAGCTCCTTAAACAGTTTTGCATAAGAGCTATCTATGTACGTTCCATTCGTTTGAACCATGACTTTGTTAAAAGAAGAGCAGCACTTAGTCAAGATGTTTTTGAACTTAGGGTGGGCCATAGGCTCTCCGCCTGTTAGAACAATCTCAAACACATTTTCAGCAACAAGTCGCTCTATTATATCTTCATATAAATCAGAAACCAATGGATTCTGACTGTTATAGCAAAAAGAACAGCGTAAATTGCAAAGTTCCGTAAGCTCAAGTTCCAGCCTAGTGGGACTCATGTTGATATTGAAATCTAAAACACTATCAGCCATATTTATGCTTTCCACTTTTTAGTGTCAATAGGAAGTCCACACTTTAATATGGACTCATCATAAACCACACAGCCACCTTTACATCTTTTTACATCATCGCAGGCTCTGCAATTATTAGGGATATGACACAAAGACTCGTATTTACCCCAGTTTGAAGAATTCCATATCTCCTTAAAGGACTGTAAAGTTAAATCTCCCATTACGTCATCAGATATTGTGCATGGCGTAACTTTTCCCACTGGGCTTATACGCGCAAGACCGTATCCATATTGGCAGGGAATATTTAAGATTCTTAGCTTTTCATAATATTCTTTATCAACTTCACAATAGGGAACAGGACCTGGCAGGCTGACATCTGAGATATTCGGGAAATCTTCCTTAACTTTAAGAAGGGTGTCTATTAGTTCCATTGTTTCTTTTTTGCCCAAAAGATGAGAGACATTTTCTTTTGAGTTCAATATATATCGGGTGGAGCACAATGCGTAGCAGTCTAAATCAGAAGCAAGGCGCGCTATATTATACATGTCCTTGTAATTTTCTGTAGACGTGCAGACATTGACCTCAACTTTTACGTTATGCTTTCTCCAAGTCTTTATGCCCCTGATAGCGTCATCATAAGCTCCTACTCTGCCTGTCATTTCGTCATGCGTTTTTCTATCCGAGTGTAGAATGGAGGTGCAGACGCTTTTCATGTGGCAAGAAACAAATTCCGCTATATCGTCAGTAACAAGGGTTGAATTTGTGTTCATGTGAAGCTCAAAACCAAGAGATGAGGCATAGGAAACTATGTCCTTAAAATCATCCCTAACTAAAGGTTCCCCGCCGTTAAAATTTATTCTAAAGACACCTAAATCACTAAGCTCATCTAATATGGATTTTATTTTACTTAAAGTCAGTTCTTTACCTGAAATATGCCCCAGCGGATTATAGCAAAAATAGCATTTATTATTACATCGCTCCGTAAGTTCAAATTGAACATAGAATGGGGCTTTTGTGCGTTTTATTGATTCTAACATAACTGTCCAACAAAAAAGACACCCCATGAAACTGTCCGTAAATCATTTTCAAGGGGTGCCAATTAATTACTTGCAAGCAGAACAGGCAGAGCATGCCGTACAAGCGCAACATGCATCCATATCCCTTTTTTCTATAACACAGCCAGTGTTCTCTTTAGAAAAAGGAACAACAAATGGGTCAAAAATTTCTAGCTTAGGCTCAAATTCTCTTTCCTGCATAATAATCTCCTAAAACTTTATAAGGTACTCCCTCAAAACACCTCCCTTACCACATAGGCTAAACCTTGTTTTTATAAGGAATTAAACGTTGTCTAAAAGGAGCAAATTAAAAGTTTCTTCAATTATATATATATATATATATATATATATATATATT
>CAJOPO010000237.1 GCA_905236315.1 uncultured Treponema sp. | reverse complement strand
TTGTAAGTCGCGCTATTATAGCGACTTGCAACTCGCAGGAACCTCGAAAAACTTTCTGAAAGGGAGTTTTTCGAGGTTCCCTTAATTATTAGGAGATATAAAATGGCAATAGATAAATGGGAAGTGGTAATTGGCTGCGAGATACATACACAACTTTTAACAAAGACAAAGGCATTCTGTGCATGTGAAAATAGATATGGCGGTATGCCAAATACTCGTGTGTGTCCTGTATGCTTAGGCTTACCTGGAGCAATGCCACGCATTAGCAAAGGTTATGTAGAACTGGGGGCAGTTGCAGGTCAAGCACTTAATTGCCATATAGCGCGCTTTACAAAATTTGACCGCAAACATTATTTTTATCCAGACTTAACAAAGGGCTATCAGATAACTCAATATGATATTCCATTATGTGATAATGGCTATGTAGATTTACCTATGTCAAAGTATCCAAAGGACCAGCAGAAAGGGGGAAGTAAATGCCGTTCTGCTAATTTTATAGGTGAGCCTTGTATTAGTGAAGACGGTAAGTATCGCCGTGTTCGTGTAGAGCGTATTCACTTGGAAGAAGACGTAGGAAAGTCTTTGCACTTGCCAGGCGCACACTCTTATATAGATTATAACCGTTCAGGTACTCCTCTTATAGAAATTGTTACAAAGCCAGATATGACAAGCCCAGAAGAAGCAGCTTTGTTTATGGAAACTGTGCAGGAAATCTTGCGTTATGTTAAGGTAACTAACGGCAACTTGGAAGAAGGCAATATGAGGTGTGATGCCAACATAAATCTTAACGTCTGGGAAGATGGAAAACTCTATCACACTCCTATAAGCGAAATAAAAAACTTAAATAGCTTTAAGGCTATAAAAGAAGCCTGCACTTATGAAGCTCAACGTCAGTTAAAAGAGTTCCAAGACGATAGACAGGAATTTAATCCTGGCTTTAAGGTAACAATGGGCTGGGACGAAGCTAAGGGAGAAACTGTAGTTCAGCGTACAAAAAATAGTTTTGTAGACTATCGCTTTGTGGTGGAACCTGATATAAAACCTTTTAGTGTTAGCGAGGAGTTAATTAGCAGGGCTGGTAGCAAAGTTGGGGAACTACCAGAGGCAAAACGCACTCGTATGAAAAAGGAATATGGGCTTTCTGAGTTTGATGTAGAAACCCTTACTTCTACTCGTGAACTAAGTTTGTGGTTTGAAGAAGCTGCTAAAGGAGCAAAAGACGTTAAAAAGGTTGCAAACTGGATTCTTGCAGAGTTATTAGCAGTCTTAAATGAAAAAAATCAAACTATAAATGAAGTTTCTATTACACCTAAGCACATAACAGAACTTGTAAATGCAATAGATGAAGGAAAAATATCTTCTGCACAGGGTAAAAAAGTATTTGCAAAAATGCTAGAAACAAACAAAATGCCCCTAGAAATTATAAAGTCAGAAGGTATGGAAGTAGTTAGTGATATGTCTGCCATAGAAGCCATTGTTGATGGAGTGCTTTCTGAAAATCCAAAGGCTGTAGCAGACTTTAAGAACGGAAAAACCAATGTTGTAGGTTGGCTTACAGGGCAGGTAATGAAGCAGAGTAAGGGTAAGGCTAATCCTAAGATGGCAGCCGAACTTGTTACAAAAAAACTTGCAGATGCTTAAAAGTTTTTTTAATTTTTTTATATTTTATGTAGTTAAATTCATTTTATGCTATATAATAAATATAAGAAGGTTAAGACTTTTTATCTAATTAATTTTACAATGTCTAGGAATATGAGCTTATGAGATTGAACTTAAAACTTACTGTAAAAATGGGGTTCCTTGTGGGAATTTCTATTGTGCTTTCTGCTGTTGCTGTAGAGATTTTATGCCTTAAGTTATTTCAGAATGAATTTAAGCAAAATATAAAAGAAAACTTAGAAACTACAGAAAAGGGCATTACTTCTACACTAGAAGATTGGAAAGATATTCTTGAATATGCCGTTGTCGCATTGTCAGGGCGACCAAATTTAATAGAAGCAATAGAAGAGCAAGATTCAAGAACCGTAGCCGAACTTGCAGAAGAAAAACGACAGATAGTTGGCATGGATATTATGATTGTAACGGATGCTTCTGGAAGAGCTATTTCTGGAGTTCCTGCAGGTACAAATCTTAGTTCTATGGCTTGTGTAAAAGACATTTTAGTAGAAAATATGGAAGTAGCGCATACTTACGAATCTTCTGCTGTAACAGGGTACGCTATGCTCGTAGGCTCTGCTATAAAAAATGATAGTGGCAAAACTATTGGTGCTCTTATTGCAGGTTATGATTTTACTAAGTCTACCTTTGTAGAAAAAATGAAAGGAATATATAAGGTAGAGCTTACTGTCTTTGAGGGAAATACTCGTGTTTCTACCACTTTAAAAGATGAAGCAGGTCGTTCTTGGGTGGGTACAAAGATGGACGACAGTACCGTTATGAATCAAGTTCAAAAACAGGGCATTACTTATGAAACAGAGATTAATCTTGCAGATGGTAGATATATTAATATATACTTTCCTCTAAAAACAGAACTTGGCAAGATTACAGGTATGTTTTCTACTGCAAAAAATACTAATTCCATTTCTAGAGTTATGCATCATGCTATAGTAATAAGCATTGCTATTTTGTTTGTAATAGTTTTATTCCTTTGTGTTCTTTCTGGCGTACTTATTTATATGATGTTAAAGCCACTAAAGACTGTAAAAGCTACACTTTCTGATATATGCAGCGGAGATGCAGACCTTACAAAACGTATAACTGTACAGACTGAAGATGAAATAGGCGATGTTGTAAAGGGCTTTAATGCCTTTGCTGATAAACTACAGCATATTATAAGCGAAATGAAGAGTAGTAAGACGGCTATGGATTCAAGCGGACAAATTATGACCCGCACTACAGAAGAAACCGCCAGTGCAATTACCCAAATCATTGGTAATATAGAAGATATACATGGTCAGATTACTAGCCAAAAAGAAAGCGTAGATTCAACAGCAGGTGCTGTAGACCAGATTTCTGCAAATATTACTTCATTAAATCACATGATAGAAAATCAATCTTCTGGTGTAACGGAAGCTTCTGCTGCTGTAGAAGAAATGATAGGCAATATACGCTCAGTAAATCATTCTATGGAAAAGATGGGACAGGCATTTACTGAACTAGAGGCAAATTCACAAGAAGGCTTTAATAAACTTGAAATTGTAAGCCAGCGTGTACAGCAGATAGAAAGTCAGTCTGAATTGTTGCAAGACGCAAACCAAGCTATAGCGGCAATAGCAGAACAAACTAACTTGCTTGCTATGAATGCGGCTATAGAAGCAGCCCATGCAGGAGAAGCGGGTAAGGGCTTTGCAGTTGTTGCTGATGAAATTCGTAAACTTTCAGAAACTTCTACTGCTCAGTCTAAGACTATTGGTACTCAGCTAAATCAGATAAAAGAGTCTATAAACAGTGTTGTTGCTGCAACTTCTGAGTCTAGTCAGGTATTTGCACAGGTAGGTGATGAACTTAAACAAACTGACCAGCTCGTTATTCAAATGCGTTCTGCAATGGAAGAACAAAATGAAGGTTCTAAGCAGATAACAGAGGCTCTAAAACTTATGAATGATAGCACTGTAGAAGTTAGAGATGCTTCTTATGAAATGAATCAAGGAAACAAGGTTATTCTTGAAGCTGTGCAGCATTTGCAGAATGTTACTATTAATATGAAGCAAAGTATAGATGAAATGCACTCTGATGCACGTAGAATCCATGAAACTGGGGAAGCCTTAACAGATGTTTCTAGCAAAGTAAAGGAATCTATAGACAGAATGGGTGTGCAGATAGACGAATTTACGGTTTAATGCAATGAAAGATGTTGACTTCCTTATAGATTCTATTTATACGCGCTATGGCTATGTGCGTAGAGCAAGGGAAATGTTTCTATATACTCAAAAAGGCAGACTTACTGACTTGTATAGAGAAGGTGGGCGTGCCATTTTGGGCTGGGGAGGCAACTCTGCATTTACTATGTTAAAAGATGTGCTTTCTAGGGGGGCTACAGGTTCTTACAAAACGCAAGAACGCTCTCGTATACAAAAGGCTGTGAGTGATTTTTTACAGTGCCCTTGCAAAGTGTATGCGTTTAATAATAAGCAATCTGCCTTAGAAGCCGCTCTTAACGTAGCCCCTCAAAGTACCTCTGTATATAAAGCATGGAATATTTCTGATATTGATAAAAAAAATATTCAAGCCTTTGTTTTAGAGCCACCTTTAGCTTGGACTAGTGATATATATATAGTAGCTTTTAATGATTCCATAGAAAATGAATTGCGGCTTTCTAAAGTGGAAGCAAATTTTAATACCTGTTATATATCTTCTCCCATAAGTGTTGCTATTTGTCGCTCTTTTTATAACTTAACAAAGGCTATAAATGAACTAGAAGAAAAAGATTTCTTTATTTATGATACTATCCTTACAAAATATTGGTATAGAAAGGGTCCCTATTTATATCCAAAGCCAGATGTTATAAATAAGGATTTATATAAAGATTTTATGCTTCACTGCTTAAGTTGTTCGGTAGTGATAAGTCCCATTTATGATATTCCTAGTATAGTGCCTTTTGGAGCGGATAGGGGAGTGTTCCGCGCTTTAGAAAAAAATCCTTTTAAAACATCTGTTTAATATTGCCGATTTATAGCAATGGGGTTTAGTATGGAAAAACTGGATTTCATTGTTTGTTTATTAAGACTGCTTATAGGTGGGGTGGCAGCGTTTTTTGCAATATTTAGTTGGTCGCGTAGTAAAAACATAGCTTGGAGATGTCTTGCAAGCGGTACTGTTATAAATTATGCAGGCATTGTGTATGATATGTTTTTAACGATGGGTGTGTTTTATGATTATGATACAACTTTTTTAGGTTTTCCGTTAATAAGTATCTTTTTTTCTATTATACCTCTAGTGTTTTTTGCCATAGGTTTTTTCCTTTTAGCACTAAGCAATCGCTAATCTACTAACATCTATCGTCTAAATTCTAAACTCTAAGTTCTCATTCCCATGAACTTCCTTTAGTACAGGCATAAGTTCTTCTTCCCAAAATCTATCTTCTATTTTCTTTTTTCCTGCTGTGTAGCCAATATGTCGGTCAGCGCGAACTTTTTCTCCATGAAAGTCGCTACCTGCTGTAGCGCATACTGATAATTTGTGAGCAATGTCTTCTAAACGCTCTGCTTCGGCAACTCTTATACCAGGGTGCCATGCTTCAAAGCCCATTATTCCTTTAGAAACAATATCTTTTAAAGTGTCTTCTATCTTACCCCATGAGATATACATGGAAAGGGGATGTGCTTGTACTGGAACTCCACCGCTTTCTTTTATTGCATTAATTGCACTTTGTAAATCTGCCCCTGCCTTATCCACATAGCAAGGTCGCCCCTTTGCAAAATATAAGTCAAACGCTTGTTGTCTTTCTTTTATAATGCCTTTTTGCACCATACAGGCGGCAAAATGTGGTCTACCTATGTTTTCTGTATTAAAATGACTTGCAACTTCTTCAAATGTAATATCTACACCTTCTTCTTTTAGTCTTTGTGCCATTTTTATATTTCTGTTTTTACGTTCTTCTTTTAGAAAATCTGTAAGGCTTTTTAAGGAAGATGATAATTCTTTTAGCCCTAAGCCTAATAAATGAAACTCTCCCGTAGGCCAGTCAATGGAAACCTCTATGCCTGGAATAAAAATTATGCCCTCTGCCTTTGCCGCTTCTTGCGCTTCTAAAAGTCCAGAAGTAGTGTCATGGTCTGTAAGAGCTAGCACTTTTATGTTCTTGCTAGCGGCATAATGAACTAATTGACTTGGTGTAAAAGTACCATCTGAGGCTGTGGAATGAGTGTGTAAGTCTATCATAATGTAAGCATAGTATAACAGACTGCCTTTAAAAAGTAAATTATTAGATGGAGTAAATGTGGAGAAAAGAGGGTTTTCTGCAATGCTAGCGAAAAAACACAACCACATACTTTTTATAATACCACCGTTTAACTTTAAAATGCTGATTGATAACTTAAATGTCAGTCAGCATTTTGTTTCTCGCACGCTACGTTATCTTTAGCATTAGGCTGCGCTTCAAGAATTCCACTAATGCGAGACTTTCTGCATTAGGCTACGTCACAAGAATTCCACTAATGCGAGACCTTCTGCATTAGGCTGCGCTTCAAGAATTCCACTAATGCTTGTA